>JAZFYH010000125.1:0-11361 GCA_036443475.1 Gammaproteobacteria bacterium
GGCGCGTTTGATGCAAATCAAACTCTCTAGAATAGTTGCCTGTTCATCCAGCCAGCCATTTTCCGCAGCGGCCATCAACATGGCGTATTCACCGCTCACCTGATAGACGAAGGTGGGTACGCCAAAAGTGTCTTTTACTCGCCTGACAATATCCAAGTAAGGCAGCCCCGGCTTGACCATAACCATATCCGCGCCTTCTTCAATGTCCAGGCTGACTTCGTGCAAGGCTTCGTCACTGTTGGCAATGTCCATTTGGTAGCTGTACTTATTACCACCGCCAAGATTTGCCGCAGAGCCGACGGCGTCGCGGAACGGTCCGTAAAAACTGGAGGCGTATTTCGCGGAATACGCAAGAATGCGCGTGTTAGTGAATCCATTGTCTTCCAGTGCATCGCGAATGGCACCGATGCGGCCATCCATCATGTCGGATGGCGCTACAATGTCTGCGCCGGCTGCGGCATGCGACAGGGCTTGGCGTATCAGGACGTCTACGGTTTCGTCGTTAAGTACATAGCCACTGGAATCAATCAATCCATCCTGGCCATGACTGGTATAGGGGTCCAACGCAATGTCCGTAATGACGCCGAGTTCGGGGAATTCTTTTTTCAATCTCGCGACGCTGCATTGCACCAGACCTTCCGGGTTGAACGCTTCGGCCGCGTCGTCGCTCTTGACGTCTGCCGCGACTACCGGAAATAGAGCAATGGCCGGTACCCGCAGTCGCACCAGTTGCTCCGCTTCTAGCAGCAACTGCTCTAGCCCTAAGCGGTCGATGCCGGGCATGCTTTGTATCGGCTCTCGGCCGTCCGGATCCTCCAGCACAAAAACCGGCCAGATCAGGTCGGCGGGGTCCAGGCGGGTTTCCTGCATAAGACGCCGTGAAAACGCATCACGCCGCATGCGGCGCATTCTGCGGGCAGGAAATCGTCCGGTGAAAGAAAACTGGCTCATGCGGATGCGACTCGTTATTTTACCGAATAGCCGTTCGTGACCGGGCACAGGGTAATGCATCTGGGATGCGCCAACCAGCCACAAGCCCGGAAAACACCGGATCGCAAACGGTCTGTTGCGTTGCCAGATAACTGATCTGGCTGGATTTTTAATGAAATATTTGCCGACCACCTTGGGTCTAAAACGTATGACCGACAAGCACCGCCGCTATGAAGCTCTGATCGGAGCCCTGATGCCGGACCTGTACCGCTACGCCTACTGGTTATGTCGTCAAAAACCACTGGCCGAGGACCTGGTGCAGGAGACCCTGTTACGAGCGTGGCGGTCGCTTGACAGCTTGCGCGATGAAGGCTCGGCCAAGTACTGGTTGTTCACCATTTTACGTCGTGAACGGGCTCGATATTACGAGCGGAAACGGCTGGACACGGTCGATGTTGATGATGTCCCGGCGGTCGACGAAACGGCAATAGGACCTGATGGCGAAGCGGAACTGGACAACCTGCGGCGCGTGCTGCACACGCTGGAAGAGGATTACCGCGAACCGCTAGTTCTCCAGGTGTTGATGGGTTATTCGGTCGAGGAAATTGCAACCGTCATGGACATGAACAAGGCAACAGTTCTTACCCGCCTGTTTCGGGCAAGGAAAAAGCTGGCCGCGGCCCTCGAAGGGCCGGGAAATCACGTTAAAGGAATAGGAGCATGAATAATCTAGGCTGCATTGAATTCAGGCAGATCGTTGGCGCCGAACCGGCGACCAAGGATAAGGCTGTTTTGCGCCACCGTTTGGAATGCCGTACTTGTGGTGAACACGCACGGTACTTGCAGGACGTCGACCGGAAAATTCTCGCGGCGTTGCGTGTCGGTATACCAGAGGATCTGGCTGCTCGCGTCATGCTGAAGCATTCCCTGAATCGACGTCAGCCGCGTTGGCTGGCTCTGGCGGCGACAGTGCTGATCGCCATCGGCGCGGGAGGCGTTTCTTGGAACAGCCTGTACGGCGATCCGCTGGACACGGCGATAATTGCACATATTCACCACGAGCCGGAACTATTGTTAAACACCGATCAACGAGTAAGCAGCGCGCGTCTGCAAAAAGTGTTATATCGTGGCGGCGCCAAGATGAACGGCAACCTCGGCGAGGTATCCTATGCCGGGCTTTGCCAATTCCGTGGCCAATTGGTGGCGCACTTGGTGTTGCAGGGTGAGCGCGGACCGATCACTCTGATCTTGCTTCCCAACGAGAAAGTTGATGCGCCAACGCCCATTGACGAGAATGGTTTTCAAGGCGTGATTCTTCCGCTGGAAAGCGGTAGTGTGGCTGTCGTAGGAATGGATGGTGAGCCCCTCGAAGTAGTCGAGTACCGTGTCAAGGATGCAATTACCTGGGGTATCTGACTAATTTCCCGAATTGTGAAATTAAAATGGGAAAGACTAGGTCTTTGAAAGTAGCGTTTCAGCATTGGTCCCTACCGTTTGCTGGGACTTTTAAAAGCAGAAGTTAAGGAGTGTAGACATGTCTAAGAAACATACGATCAAGCCTCTGGCTATCGCGATCAGCGCAGTGTTTGCTGCAACGATTGCGGGTACGTCAACTGCCAGCGCTGATACCACCCCGTTTTCGATGACCTCGTTGACGAGTGGGTACCAGGTTGCGCATCTTGGCGAAGGCTCATGTGGCGGCGACAAGGGCGACAAGGGCAAAGAAGGCTCATGTGGCGGCGACAAGGGCGACAAGGGTGAAGGCCATTGTGGCGGCGACAAGGGCGAGCATGAAGGCTCATGTGGCGGCGACAAGGGTGAAGAAGGCTCTTGTGGTGATGACAAAGGTGATGACAAAGGTGAAGAAGGCAAGTGCGGCGAAGGCAAGTGCGGCGGTACTGTCTAAGCTGAGTTATTGCAGTCTTTATCCAGAAAACCCCGGTTTCCCGGGGTTTTCTTTTTTAGGGGGATAACAGTGCCGTAGCGGTATTGCCATGCGTGACTGATGCGTGGCACGTATAATTACACGGCGAAAGTACGCGGAATCAATCATTCCAATGACGAACACCCCGGAATTGCTGAACCAGGCGTATACCAGTTATCGCTCCGGCCGCGTGGACGAAGCTGAATCACTTCTGCGCCAGGTTGTTTCCGACAAAAATGACCCACAAGCCGCACACGCCCTGGCGGGATTGCTGCTGGAGACCGGGCGCCCGCAAGAAGCCTTGCCCTTTGCACAATCCGCCGTTCGTCACGCAGCAACTAATCCCGCCGTACACTTTCAGCTGGCCCAGTGCCTGGCTGCAACCGGCGATCTGCAAAGTGCCATTGAGGCAATACAGAGGTTGGTACGCTTGGATCCGCGCAACCCGGAAGTCTACCTGCACCTCGGAATTATGTATCAGCGCACAGGTGATCTGGACAAGGCAAAGGACGCGTATCATCAAGCGCTGCACTGCAACCCGGATTTTATTCCTGCCCTGAATAATCTTTCTGCATTACACCGGGAACGCGGGCAGCTTGGTGACGCGGCGAGTCTAGCTGACCGAGTTTTGCGGCTCGACTCACATAACGCGAATGCCCTGAACAATCTCGGCATCGTGCATGTCGAAAGAAACGCGATGCGACTTGCTCGCGAATGTTTCCAACGTGCTTTGGATGTCGAGTCCCATAACCCGGAATACCTGCACAACCTTGGATTGTGCGACGCAGCGGAAGGCAAGTTTTCGAAGGCAAGAGAAAGATTTGAACAGGCGTTAACCCAGGCGCCGACGCGCACCGACTTTTTGCGTGATCTCTGCCAAGTAACACCGCCGGCTGAGCAAAATCAACTAATTCCGCGGCTCGAAAAATATCAAGCCAGCGCAACGTCCATGCCTGACGAAAACCGTGGTGATGTTTACTTCGCATTGGCCGCAGCTTATGCCAGCAATGGGCGCTACGAGGAAGCTTTTGACTTGTACCGTGAGGCAAACGATGCACGCCGTTCTCGCTGGAAAAAAACCGATATTGAAAACGAGCGAAAAAACCTTGCCGCGTTGAAAAGGCAATTCACCAGTGATTTCATCAATTCCAATCGCCATATCGGTACAGCCAGCAACACCCCGGTGTTTATTCTTGGTATGCCAAGATCCGGCACGACGCTGATAGACCAAATCCTCAGTAGCCATGTTGACGTTTCCTCGGCCGGTGAACTCACGTTGTTTGAAGACGTAACCCGGAGCGTACTAGGCGGACAGCCTGGCAGTGATCGGCTGCCACGGCTGGATAAACTTAATTCACAAACTATTGCCGAAATTGGAAATGCATACCTACACGGGATCGCTGAACTGGGTCACGAACACACACAACGCGTGACGGACAAGCAATTGATCAATTTCAGGTACCTGGGGCTTATTGTTCTTGCTCTGCCGAACGCGAAAATCATTCACTGCAGACGTGATCCACGAGATACTTGTCTGTCTTGCTACTTCACGGATTTCCAGCAGTGGCACTATTACGCCAATGATCTTGTTGCGCTTGGTGAGTTCTACAACATATACCGGGAACAGATGACGCACTGGGAAGCGGTTTTATCTGACCGTTTTATTACCGTTGATTACGAGTCATTGGTAAATGATTTCGATGTACAGGCCAAGCGACTCGTTTCATTTTGTGACTTAGAGTGGGATGAACGCTGCCTGAATTATTATGCAACGGATACGCCCGCAAAAACTGCCAGTTACTTCCAGGTACGCCAGAAACCCCATAGCAAAGCAATTGGTCGTTACAGACATTACGAAACCCAGTTAAAGCCCTTGTTTGATCAGCTCGGTCTCTGACTGTTGACCGGTAAAATCCGACAACGCTGTGGCTGGGCTGTCAATGTCGGTGTATTAGATCAGCGCTACCACGATCGAGAATGGGGCGTGCCAGTCCATCGTGATCGAAAGTTGTTTGAGTTTCTCGTGCTTGAAGGTGCGCAGGCGGGGTTGAGTTGGTCGACCATATTGAAGAAACGCGAGGGTTATCGGGAAGCGTTTGCGCGGTTTGATCCTGAAAAAGTCGCTCGTTTTAGCAAGGCTAGACAACAGTCCCTGATGAAAAATCCTGGCATCGTACGTAATCGGCTAAAAATTGAATCCACCGTCAGCAATGCCCAGGCGTTTCTCAATGCGCGCGAACAGTATGGCAGTTTTTCAAAATACCTCTGGGGTTACGTCGATGGTGAACCCGTTGTTAACCGTTTTCGCCACATGCGGCAGGTGCCCGCAACGAGCGCGCTTTCCGAACGATTGAGCAAAGACCTCAAGCAAAAGGGTTTCAGGTTCGTCGGATCCACCATTATCTATGCGTACTTGCAGGCGGTTGGAATCGTGAATGATCACCTGATCGGTTGTTTCCGCAGATCGGAAATTATTGAACATTATCGCTAGCTCTTGTAACCGCGAAGTTCTTCTTCGGTGAACTCAACACCCAGTCCCAGTGCAATCCGGTTCACAAAATTGAAGTAGGCGGCGACCAGATTTGCGTCCAAAATGTCGGCGTCTGAAATCCCACTTTCGCGCAAGGCAATAATGGATTTTTCATTATTGGATGACGGTGCTTGTGTGAGCTGTTTGGCATAATTCAACAGCGCCGCCTGCCGTGGCTTAAATTGTGAAAAGTCAAAGTTGACCAACATGCCCCGTACAGTTTCCATATTCTTTTCGTACCGGCCCAGGGCTTCGGCATGGTGATTCACACAATAAGAGCAATCGATTGCTGCAGAAACGACGATGGCAATGGCTTCTCGCTCCCAACGGGATAAACCCGATTTTCCGAACAACAAGTGCATGTATAGCTCGGCGTGATGGTGCATAGATTCCGGGTTCAGACTGTGAATTTTCAGAATGTTGGCAACTTTGCCCCGCTGCTCGGACAACTGTGTGTAAATTTTTGCGAGTTCCCCTTGTGCATCCGTTTCGTTGATTACTTCAATCCAGGCCACGTTTAAATCTCTCCTGTCAGTATCGTTGACCACCGACCATGTTTGTATCATGCTCGTTCGCCCATTGTATTAAAAGGTCTTGCGTGAAACGCAAAGCAGAAATGGCAAGGGCAAATTCACGAAGCATACGGTTTGATTTCCAGCCAGGCAGGCAGCTGGCAGGCAAGTACGAAGTCATCGATTTGCTGGGCGACGGCTGGGAAGGCGAGGTATACCGGGTCCGGGAAATCACAACCGGCATAGATCGCGCTGCCAAGTTTTTTTACCCCGCCAGAAACGTCAACGACAAGACACTTAAATTCTATGCGAAAAAACTCAACAAACTCAGGAAATGCAGCATATTCGTTCCCTACCTGACACATGACCAGATTCGCCACCGAAATCGTGTCGTCAAGTTTCTTGTCTCTGAATTCGTTGAGGGACTGATTCTAAAAGAATTCATTAATAAGCAACCCGGTCAGCGACTGACAGCGTTTGAAGGGCTGCACCTGCTGTACGCCCTAACTTCTGGACTGGAAGAAGCTCACGCGCTAAGGGATTATCACGGTGATTTGCATGACGGCAATATCATTATCAGCCGCCAAGGCACGGGTTTTGATGTCAAGTTGATCGATATTTACCGCTGGAAAGGCCCCAATTCCGACAGCATTAAAGAAGACGTATTTGACGTGATTAAGATTTTCTATTCAGCGATTGGCGGGCGAAAGCATTATGCCCGACATCGTCCCGAGATCAAGGAAATTTGCTGTGGGTTAAAGCGATCACTAATCCTGAAAAAATTCAGGTCGGCTGGCCAATTACGTCGCTACCTTGAGAATCTTGAATGGTACGGCCCATGAATTTTACTTCTCAAACAATTTTGCAGGTTTTGTAAACGTCTTGAACTCTAAAGCGTTGCCACTTGGGTCGCGCACGAAAAATGTGCCCTGCTCTCCCGGCCTATTCTTGAACCGTATGGTCGGACCAATAATAAAGACAACACCAGCGGTTCTAAGGGTGCCCGCCAGCGTTTCCCATTGTGTCCATTCCAGCACCGCACCAAAATGCCGGGCGGGCACGGCACAGCCATCAACATCATTGGTTGGGTCCGCTTCGAGTTCGTTGACCAGATGCGCTGTGATCTGGTGGCCAAAAAAATCAAAGTCCAGCCAGCGCTCGGACTCCCGGCCAAGCTTGCAGCCGAGCAAATCCACATAAAACCGTCGGGTTTGCTCAAGGTCAGTAACGGGGAAGGCAAGGTGAAACGGGATCATTTCGCAAGTGGTCAGGATTGGCCCAGTTCAGTCAGCCAGTCGCGGGGTTTCAGGTAATCCTCAAGAACCGCTTCACTGCTGTCCCTTTCAGGTTGCCAGTCATATGGCCAGTTGGCTGTCGGCGGTAAAGACATAAGAATGGATTCCGTGCGTCCACTGGTTTGTAATCCAAACAGAGTGCCGCGGTCATACACAAGGTTGAATTCAACGTAACGCCCACGCCGGGTCAGTTGGAAATTTTTTTCGCGTTCTCCCCAGGATTCGTTCCTGCGTCTTTCGAGAATCGGCCGGTAAGCTGCAAGGAAACTATTGCCTATATCGCGACAAAACTGAAAACAGCGTTCGAACTCCCATTGGTTTAAGTCATCGAAAAACAAACCGCCGACGCCACGCGTTTCTTGACGATGTGGAAGGTAAAAGTAATCGTCGCACCATTTCTTGAATCTTGCGTAGACATCTTCTCCATAGGGTTGGCATGTGTCTGATGCGATACGATGCCAATGCAGGACATCCTCGTCGAAGGGGTAGCAAGGCGTCAGGTCAAACCCACCACCGAACCACCACGCAAGATCGGATTTATTGGCAGATGCCTGGAAATACCTCAAGTTCATGTGTGTAGTCGGTACAAATGGGTTGATCGGATGAAAGACCAGCGAAACACCCATCGCCTCATACTGCCGTCCGGCAAGTTCAGGCCGGCGCGCGAAAGCTGTGGGCGGCAAATTGTTACCAGTAACGTGCGAGTAATTTATTCCCGCCTTTTCAAATACGTTACCGTTTTCAAGTACCCGGCTTTCACCACCACCACCTTCTTTGCGTCGCCATTGATCGCGGATAAAACGACTACCGTCAATTTGCTCAATTGCAGACGTGATTTCGTCTTGCAGAGTAAGCAACCAATTCCTGACATCAGATGTGAACGAATTGGTCATGATTATTCCTCGGAAGCCGGTCTGAGGATTTCATCACTCAGCGCATCTCTGATTTCCGACGGAAACGGCAGGCCACCGGTTGCACTATCAAGAATGTAATCAATGCTGGTTGGAAAATAACCTTTGACGTCATCAGCCGAACGCGCGGCGGCTTTGCCGCTCGGATTCGCACTGGTTGAAACCAGCGCGCCGTCAAAAGCGGTGCAAAGATCTCGGGCAATTTCCAGATCGGGAATGCGAACGGCTATTGTGTCGCGCTCACCTGTCACCCAGGCTGGTGTCGACCGGCTGGCCGGTACAATCCAGGTTACAGGCGCTGGCCAACTTGAAACGAGCTTAGCAGTCACTTGTTCGGGTAGCCGGCCCATGAAGGGCAACAGCTGCTCGAAATTGCCGCCAACGAGAATCAAGCCGGCCGAAAGCGTGCGTTTCTTCAGGGCCAGAATGCGCCGCACAGCAGCTTCGTTTAGTGGGTCACAGCCTAGCCCGAAAACGGATTCTGTTGGGTACGCAATAATCCCGCCTTCGCGCAGACAAGTGACGGCGGAAGCGATAGCGTCACTGTTGGACACGATCAGATTTTCTTTTTGACTGTGGTTTTCTTCTTTTTCGTGGCAATTTTTTTCTTGGTTTTGGTTTTCTTCTTCGCAGTGATCTTTTTCTTGCTTGTCGAAGCCTTTTTCTTCTTGGCCCCGCGCCGCCCACGTGCGGGAGCATTAGCGAGCAAAACCTTGCAGTCCTCGAGTTTCAAAGACTTTGGTTCGACGTCCTTCGGAATGCGAGCGTTTTTCGTGCCGTCGGTAACGTACGGCCCGTATCGGCCATTGAGTACTTGGATTCCCGCATCCTCGAACACGTTGATAATCCGATTACGATCCGCTTCTTTTTTCTCGGCAATCACTTCCAGCGCACGCTCCAGTGTAATCGTATACGGGTCGTCGTCCTTGATGGACGCATATTTACTGTCATATTTCACGTAAGGACCAAACCGCCCAACGCTTGCCGAGACTTCCTCGCCTTCAGATGTTTGACCCAGCTTGCGAGGTAGCTTGAACAACTCAATTGCATCTTCAAGCGTAACGCTGTCCATCTTTTGCCCTGGACGCAAACCTGCAAATTTCGGTTTTTCCTCGTCATCTTTGGTGCCCATTTGTACAAACGGACCATAGCGACCCATGCGCACGGATACCGGCCTACCCATTTTCGGATGCATTCCCAGGTCACGGGACTGTGCGACCTGTTCACGCGTAACCGACTCCTCCTTGTGCACGACTAATTGGTTGAACGGCTCCCAGAAATCGCGCATCAACGGTACCCAGTTTTTCTCGCCGCGTGAGATCGCATCCAGTTCGTCTTCAAGCTTGGCGGTGAAATCATAATCCACATACTGGGTGAAATGCTCAGTCAAAAACCGATTAACAATCTTGCCAATGTCAGTCGGCGTGAAGCGCCTGTTTTCCAACTCCACGTATTCGCGGTTTTGCAATGTGTAAATAATAGAAGCGTAAGTGGACGGCCTGCCTATCCCGTAATCTTCCAACGTCTTGACCAGACTTGCCTCCGAGAAACGCGGAGGTGGTTCAGTGAAATGCTGATCCTTGTGAAGCTTGAGTAATTTGATCTGGTCACCCTTTTCAATAGGTGGCAGACGCTTGTCGTTTTCATCTTCGACCTGATCATCAACCCCTTCCTGATAGACAGCGATAAAGCCAGGTTTTACCATGACCGACCCGTTTGCCCTGAAAACATTGCCTTCACCGCACTGAATATCTAATGCTACGGTGTCATAGATGGCAGAGGTCATCTGGCAGGCAACGGTGCGCTTCCAAATCAGGTCGTAAAGTTTCCATTGATCCGGCGTCAAGTGATCCTTGATTTCCTCAGGAATGATTGCAGCAGAAGTCGGACGGATGGCTTCATGAGCTTCTTGCGCATTTTTCGCTTTGGTCTTGTAGGTAAGAGGGTGCTCCGGTAGGTTTTCTTTTCCGTAACGATTTTCGATGACGTCCCGAATTTCCTGCAGAGCTTCATTTGCCAGTGTTACTGAATCGGTGCGCATGTAGGTAATCAGGCCAACGACGGTACCATGGCCGATGTCCATGCCTTCATACAGTTGCTGAGCGGTTCGCATTGTGCGTTGTGCGCCAAAACCGAGTTTTCTTGATGCCTCCTGTTGCAGGGTTGAGGTTGTAAACGGCGCCGTCGGGTTCCGTCTCCGTTGCTTTTTGTCGACCTTGGTAACAGTCAACTCATCTTTTGCGGCCGCATGTAACGTCGTCTCCACTTGAGTCGCGGATTCTTCGTGCTCAAACGAAAATTGTTCAACCTTTTTGCCAGCGAACAGGAACAGACGGCTTGAAAATGCCTGGCTGTCTTTTTCGAGGTTGGCCTCGATCGTCCAGTATTCGCGAGGAATGAATCGTTCGATTTCTTCCTCACGTTCGACAATCATGCGCAGCGCAGGACTTTGGACTCGGCCAGCCGAGAGTCCGCGCCGGATTTTCTTCCATAACAGCGGTGACAGATTGAATCCAACCAGATAGTCCAGCGCTCGGCGCGCCTGCTGCGCGCTGATCAGGTCATCAGACAATGATCGCGGATGATCAACGGCCTCTTTGATGGCGCGCTTGGTAATTTCATAGAATACGACACGCTGAACCTCCTTGCCGTCCAGGATACCGCGCTCATTCAACAATTCGCGCAGATGCCAGCTAATGGCTTCACCTTCCCGGTCCGGGTCAGTGGCCAACAACAGACGGTCCGCGTTCTTCAGGGCATTGGCAATTTTCTGGATGTGTTTTTCATTTTTTTCAATGACCTGGTATTTCATGGCGAAGTTATTGTCAGGGTCCACGGCGCCTTCCTTCGGTACCAGGTCACGCACATGACCGTACGACGCCAGGACCTCGTAGCCCTTGCCCAAGTATTTCTTGATTGTTTTCGCCTTGGCAGGCGATTCAACTATTACAAGACTTTTGCTCATAGTGATCCATCAATAGGGTATCGGTGCCGACGGCTTGTGGCCGTGGAGACGAACTTGAGCCTGCGGGTTACCGCGTTGTTTTGCGATAACCTCTGGGCTTAGTGAACGGCACCGATACGTTCCTCGAAAACCAGGTCCTCCATCCGGGCGTAGGCAATTTCCTGGCCAGGCTGGTTGAAAAGGACCATGAGGATAATCCACTTCACCTGGTCAATGTCAATTTCATCTGCTCCAAGAGCGAAAATTTGGTGAATGACCAGTTCACGCTGAGCCTGGCTCAAAATGCCTATTTGC
>JAZFYH010000126.1:0-10264 GCA_036443475.1 Gammaproteobacteria bacterium
CAGGTTTATTGCGTTTACATGAAGGCGATCAGGTAATGGCAACTTTTGCCGAGCACATGGGTATAAGGGTGACTCGCATAGACGCAGAAGCAAGATTTCTTGATGCACTCGCAGGAGTTACGGATCCGGAAGAAAAAAGAAAAATCATCGGAAAGGTGTTCATTGAAATTTTTGAAGACGAAGCCAATGCAATTACGCAGGCCAAGTTCTTGGCGCAGGGGACCATTTACCCTGATGTGATTGAGTCTGCGGCGGCAGGCATCGGCAAGGCCCAGGTAATCAAGTCGCACCACAATGTTGGCGGGTTGCCGAAGCACATGAAACTTGAATTGCTTGAACCGTTGCGGGAACTGTTTAAGGATGAAGTCCGCAAAATTGGCGTTGAGCTCGGGTTGCCGCACGAAATGGTGTACCGACATCCGTTTCCTGGGCCCGGGCTGGGTGTTCGAATTCTTGCAGAAGTAAAAAAAGAATATGCTGATCTGCTACGTCGTGCGGATGCAATTTTTATCGAGGAGCTGCGCCAGCACGAGTTGTACGAAAAAGTCAGCCAGGCGTTTGCCGTGTTTTTGCCGGTGCGGTCCGTGGGTGTTATGGGTGATGGTCGGAAATACGATTATGTCGTCGCGTTACGCGCTGTCGAAACCATCGATTTCATGACGGCCCGCTGGGCGCATTTGCCTTATGAATTTCTAGACATTGTTTCGCGCCGGATAATTAACGAAATCGACGGCATTTCCCGGGTTGTCTATGATATTTCGGGCAAACCGCCAGCTACGATCGAATGGGAATAGATCTGAAGCTTATGCCAATACTGCGGTGTCTGCGGGGCAATCGGTATGGCAATTTCTGATATCAAATGCATGCAGCGCGCACTCGCCCTTGCCCGGCAGGGCCAGGCCATAGGTGAAGTGCCGGTTGGTGCGGTGATCGCGCTCAACGGGGCAATAATCGGTGAAGGGTTCAATCAACCGATTTCCGGGAACGACCCAACGCTGCACGCCGAGATTGTTGCCTTGCGGGCTGCAGCAACCGTCGCGGGAAATTATCGTCTGCCTGGGGCTACTATTTACGTCACCCTAGAACCTTGCGTTATGTGTGCCGGGGCGCTGGTGCATGCGCGCATTGAGCGGCTGGTCTACGCCACATTCGACCCCAAGACCGGCGCTGCAGGCAGTATTTTTCAGATCGCGGATACTGAGCGGCTTAACCATCGAATCAAATGCGAGTGCGGTTTGTTGGGCGATGAGAGTGCGCTGTTGCTCAGTAAATTTTTCAAGCAGCGGCGTAGCTCAGGTTGACCGCATAGTTGTTTGCACAGTACTGTTTAGCGGTTCCGTGTTTTCTCGACTATTGATAATCCAGACAAGAATGTCGTAGTAACTGCGGATATTTTCTACGTACTTTACTGGCTCTCTGCCGCGGGCGTAGCCGTGTTTTGTCCGCGAGTACCATTTTTTCTGACTCAGTAAAGGCAAGTTTTCACGCACGTCCATCCAGCGGTCCGGGTCACCACCATTCGATACCGTCAAAACCCGGGCATCTTCGAGATGACCACGCCCGATGTTGTACGCCGCGAGCGCCATCCATGTTCGGTCCGGTTCCGGAATGCGTTCCGGGATGCGGTTCTTTATGTGCTGGAGGTATTGCGCACCACCAAGAATGCTGGATTCCGGGTCGCTGCGGTTTTCCACACCCAACTGCTGCGCGGTAACCTTGGTCAGCATCATGATTCCTCGCACACCGGTTGGCGAGACTGCGCGAGGATTCCAATGCGATTCCTGGTATCCCATTGCCGCTAACAGGCGCCAATCGATTCCGCCAAACTCACCCGCCTTGTCGAACATTTCACGGTACGCGGGCAAGCGACTATCAATATGACGCATATAGATTCGTGTGCCAACGTAATCGAACTTGTCGGTATATCCGTAATAGCGGTCTGCGATCTGGCTTAGTAATCCGCTTTGCCTGGTTTCATTGATGAACTTGACCGCTTCCATGTATAAAGAGTCATCATCACCACGACGGAAAGCCCATGCGATAGGTTCCGGTTCACGCATGTCAAATGCTACTCGGATTTCGGGGTAGAAGCGGCGCGCCAGCGCAATTTCGGTTGAATCAGCTATCGTGTAATCAATGACGCGATTGGAAACCCATTGCAGCAGTTCTTCACTTTCAGCGGTGTCCGTGGATTCCCAAGCCAGGTTCGGGTAATCGCTGCTTAGTTCGCGTAGCAAGTCTTCATGACTTGTGCCTGACATGACGGTCAGGTTGCTTTCCTTGATTTCATCAAGTTCACGGGGTCGCCTTACACCATAGCGATAGACAAGCTGCTGCGTTACCTCTTGGTAAGGTGGGCCAAACCGCAGATCCTTCTTGCGCGACTCCGTAATACTCAAACCCGCCGCCGCAAAATGCGCACGACCATGGCGCACCTCGTTCAGGACTCCTGGAAAACCCTCCGGCGCGTACATGACAAGTCCGACACCAAGCCGTTCAGCGAACAGTTGTGCTAAATCGTGTTCGAAACCTGCCGGGCCTTCGGCACCCAGATAAAACGTGGTCGGGCTATTGCGCGTAACAACGCGGAGTTCTCCTGATTCGAGAACCTGCTCAAGTTGATTAGGCTTTTGCGAGCAGGTCCCGAGGAGCAGGGCTAGTACGATGACGATTGCAATCCGCAATGCGTTCCTGCCTCCAGGTATTCGGACGAGGCGGCCAAGCCCGGTCCTTTCCTAATATAGTAGATATTATTCATGTAGAATTATGCCACCTTATGATTGGACGGCGAATACCCAATCAGGGTTCCCCAAGGAGAGGTGCCGGAGTGGTCGAACGGGCTTGACTCGAAATCAAGTGTAGGCGTTAGTCTACCGTGGGTTCGAATCCCACCCTCTCCGCCAGTATTTCCCAAGCTGTTAAGTCTTAAATTCAGAATTTCAGGTTATTGCAGCTCCGCGCAGGTTGGACAATAACAAGTACCAGACGCCATGGCTGCTTGGCCCTCACCGCCAGTATTCTCCCGCGCTGCGATTAAGTTCGCGTAGTCACCGGCAAGATAGGCATGCTGAAGAGATTGGTGGCTTTTTGTTCGCTTATTCACGTATGCCTCGCCCGTTCGATAGGCTGGTAATAACGGGCTGGCGGGGTTCGACAAAATGGTCGTTCCCCGAAAATTCGCGACTTGGTATCATGGCGCTGCATTTGGAGGGAGCGCATGGCCAAGAGACAAATCTACCGGGTTACTTTCCTTAACCAGGGCAAGGTGTATGAAATCTATGCTCGCAAGATCTCGCAAAGCGGGTTTTTCGGGTTCATAGAAATCGAAGAGCTGGTATTCGGAAACCGGTCCACTGTGGTTGTGGATCCAAGTGAGGAGAAACTGAAGTCCGAATTTTCCGATGTGAAACGTAGCCATATTCCCATGCACGCTATCGTGCGGATTGACGAGGTAGCTAAACAGGGTATCGCAAAGATTTCAGATGCCGATTCCAGTAATGTGGCGCAGTTTCCCGTACCCGTGTATACACCCAGCAACGAACCCGGCAAGCGTTGAGACTGATGCCGTCGGGAACGGCCATGCGCTTCGCGCTTCTGGGCAGCGGGAGCCGGGGAAACTCAACTCTTGTTGAATCGGGGTCGTGTCGAGTAATGATCGATTGCGGGTTTTCGCTCCGTGAGACCAAACGGCGCCTGGAACGATTGAACGTCAAACCAGAATCCATTTCGGCGATTCTTGTCACGCATGAACACAGCGACCATTCGGCCGGCATTCATCGGATTGCCGCGGCGTTTCGAATTCCAGTATTTCTTACTGCCGGCACCCATCGCGCGGTGGCCGAACGTTTTGCCAAGCGAAGCAGACTGGCAAAGGCGGTTGAAATTACTGCCGGCGAAATTGTTGACCTTGGAGGTTTGGAGATTACCGCCGTTCCCGTGCCGCACGACGCCAGTGAACCGGTGCAATTCGTTATGAGTGATGGCAACAGGCGATTGGGTGTGCTGACGGACACGGGGCACGTGACCGATGCATTGGTTGCCATGTATTCGGGCTTGTCTGCCTTTGTGCTTGAAAGCAATCACGACACGGATATGTTGCGCCGAGGTCCGTACCCGCCACAGCTTCAAGACCGAATTGCGGGTAATACTGGGCATCTCAGTAATGATCAGGCTGCAGGCCTGCTGAGTACATGCAACACAGACCACTTAAGCCACATTGTGGCGGCACACCTAAGTGAGAAAAACAATACGCCCGAATTGGCGCGCCGTGCACTGTCGACTGCTCTTGGTTGCAAACCACAAGATATCGCTGTTGCGGATCAACAGTATGGTCTGGACTGGAGAGAGATAAGCTGAATCTCGCTGGTGGCCGACTGGGCAATCCAGTATCATTCGCGCTTCCACAAACCCACGGGTCCTATTTCCGGAACGGAACATGCTGGTCATACAAGGCAGTCCCGCACTCTCCGCATTTCGTATCGAAAAACTCCTACAGTCTGCCCGTGAGCGTGTCGATTCTCTGCTCAGTATCGATACCCGATATTTACATTTTATTGAGACGGACCGCGAGCTTTCCAGCACGGGGCGTTCAGTCCTGGACTGTTTGCTGAACTATGGCAATCCCGTTGCACAGCAGGCTGCTGGCAATTTGCTCCTGGTCATACCAAGACTCGGCACCATTTCTCCTTGGTCAACTAAAGCGACGGAAATCGCACACAGCTGTGGTCTCGATACAGTAAAGCGAATTGAACGAGGCACCGCTTACTACCTCGTGTTTTCAGGCGCCACGCCGAACTTTGCCCGTAATCATGGATTAGTTTCACTATTTCACGACAGGATGACCGAGAATGTCATTCACGACGTTGAAGTTGCGGAGACATTGTTCGAACATTCGCAACCACGTTCCATTAATTATGTGGACGTTATCGAACACGGCAGGCCAGCACTGGAACAAGCCGACAACGATTATGGTCTTGCATTGTCAGACGACGAACTGGATTACCTGCTTGAAAATTACCTGAGTCTTGGCAGAAACCCGACGGATGTAGAAATGGTCATGTTCGCGCAAGCGAATTCGGAACATTGTCGGCACAAGATATTCAACGGCGACTGGATCATTGACGGCGAGAGACAGAAAGAAACACTGTTCGACATGATCCGTGATACGCACAGCAAGAATTCCAAGGGTGTACTGTCCGCTTACAAGGATAACGCCGCGGTGATAGAAGGAAATTCGGCGGAACGGTTTTTTCCTGATCCGTCCAGTGGTACCTATCGTACATGCGCCGAAGATGTACACGTATTGATGAAAGTGGAAACCCACAATCATCCGACAGCTATATCACCTTTTCCTGGTGCCGCAACGGGTGCTGGCGGCGAGATTCGTGATGAGGGTGCGACGGGCCGCGGTGCGAAACCCAAGGCCGGGCTTGCTGGGTTTAGTGTTTCCAACCTGAAAATTCCTGATGCTGAATTGCCTTGGGAGGTCGACAACGGCAAGCCGGAGCGCATCGTGTCCGCGCTGGAAGTCATGCTGGAAGGGCCTATCGGCGCCGCCGCCTTCAACAATGAATTTGGTCGTCCAAACACCTGTGGCTATTTTCGCTGCTATGAACAGCAAACCGGAACGGAAATTCGCGGGTATCACAAGCCGATCATGATTGCCGGTGGGTTGGGCAATATTCGTCCCGGCCACGTAGAAAAAAATGACTTTGATGCGGGTGCAAAAATTATTGTACTGGGCGGGCCAGCCATGCTTATCGGTCTTGGCGGTGGCGCCGCATCGTCCAAAGACAGTGGTAGTAGCTCGGCGGATCTGGATTTTGCCTCGGTGCAACGCGGAAACCCCGAAATGCAGCGACGTGCCCAGGAAGTCATTGATCGTTGCTGGGCTAAGGGCGACCAAAATCCGATCCAGTCCATACACGACGTGGGTGCCGGTGGCCTGTCTAATGCGGTCCCTGAAATTATTCATGCTAATGAAAAGGGTGGGCAAATCGATTTGCGCACCATTCCCAGTGATGAGCCGGATCTCTCGCCGATGGAAATATGGTGCAACGAGGCGCAAGAACGTTACGTGCTGGTCGTTGCCGAGAAAGACCTGCAGGAGTTTGCTGCGTTATGTCAGCGTGAACGCTGTCCTTTTGCCGTAATCGGCAGCGTGACAGACAACAAACAACTCATTGTGTACGACAAGATGCTTGGATGTAATGCGGTTGAGATACCGCTGGATATATTACTGGGCAAGCCACCAAAGATGTTACGAGAGGTGGTTCGTGGTAATCCAAGCGGTGACGATTTCGATGCGGAATCGGTCGACACACGCGAAGCGTATTACCGCCTGCTGCAACTTCCCACCGTCGCAGACAAGGGTTTTCTCATTACTATTGGTGATCGCACGGTTGGCGGTCTGGTGCATCGTGACCAACTGGTTGGCCGTTGGCAGGTTCCAGTTGCAGATTCATCCGTTACGCTTTCGTCCTATAACGGTTACTCCGGTGAAGCTATGGCCATGGGCGAGCGTACACCTGTCGCAATCCTGAATGCGCCGGCGTCGGGCCGGCTTGCCGTAACCGAGGCGATCACCAACATTGCGGCAACGGCCATTGGAGATATTAAGAATATACGGCTTTCCGCAAACTGGATGGCAGCAACCGGCTATGGTGAAGAAGATGCGGCCTTGTTTGATACTGTGCAGGCAGTCGGTCCCGAGTTTTGCAGCAAAATCGGTTTGACCATACCTGTTGGCAAGGATTCGCTCTCCATGCGCACGCGCTGGGAAAATGCTGGCGAGTTGAGGGAAGTGGTCGCGCCGCTGTCATTAATTGTTTCCGCGTTCGCGCCTGTCAATGATATTCGCAAAACCGTTACGCCAGACTTGAAACCGGAAATTGATACGCAATTAGTGCTGCTTGACTTGAGCAGGGGTCGGAACCGGATGGGCGGGTCTTGCCTGGCACAGGTGTTTGGCAAGTTAGGCAGCGACGTGCCAGATATGGATGACCCAGTACGCCTTAACGAATTCTTTGTAGCCATTCAGGAAATGATCGAAAGGGATCTTCTACTTGCTTACCACGATCGTTCCGACGGTGGATTGCTTGTTACGCTCTCGGAGATGGCAATAGCCGGACGATGTGGAATTCGGATCCAGCTCCAAGATGCGCAAGCCATTAATGCGCAATTATTCAGCGAAGAGCCGGGTGTTGTTTTGCAAGTACCTGCATGGGCGCGCGATGAACTGAGCCACATTATTCGACGCCATGGACTGGAAAAGTCCGTCACCTGGTTAGGCAGTCTTTCTGAGCAACAGATCATTTCCGTTGAGGTGGCAGGGAGCACGATTATCAACGAAGCACTGCACGACGTCATCGCCGCCTGGAGCGAAACGAGTTACCGAATGCAGGCTTTGCGTGACAATCCCGACACGGCTCGAGAGGAATACGAAGCAAAACAGGATTTGCGCGATCCAGGGCTGTCGCCGGGCTTAAGTTTTGATCCCAGCGAAAATATTGCGGCTCCGATGATTTCCACCGGTGTAAAGCCGGCGGTGGCAATCCTCAGAGAGCAGGGAGTGAACGGCCAAGTTGAAATGGCCGCGGCATTCACTCGGGCCGGATTTAATGCTGTCGATGTGCACATGAGTGACATACTTTCCGGACAGGTCTCGCTCAAGGAATTTCGAGGTTTGGCCGCCTGCGGCGGGTTTTCCTACGGCGACGTACTAGGTGCCGGTGAAGGCTGGGCCAAATCCATTCTTTTTAATACACGCGCTCGTGACGAGTTTGCAGCGTATTTTGATCGCACTAATACCTTTTCACTCGGAGTGTGCAACGGCTGCCAGATGCTGTCCGCCCTGCAAGAACTGATTCCAGGCACCAAAGGTTGGCCACGATTTAGACGGAATCGTTCCGAGCAGTTCGAAGGTCGCTTGAGCCTGGTTGAAGTGACGCGGTCTCCATCAATATTTCTACATGGAATGCAGGGATCAAAAATACCGGTAGTTGTTTCAAACGGTGAAGGACGTGCCTGGTTCGACAACATGGATTCTGCCGAAGCATTAACTGAAAGTCGACTCGTCTCGTTACGGTTTGTCGACAACCACGGTTACCCGGCACAGACTTATCCGCATAACCCAAATGGATCTGCACAGGCGATTACCGGTGTGACCTCGCAAGACGGCAGGATAACTCTCACCATGCCTCATCCTGAACGCGTGTTTCGTAGCGTACAGATGTCTTGGCACGACAAGGATTGGCCTGAAGACAGCCCGTGGATGAGAATGTTCTACAACGCTAGATGCTGGGTGGACTAATTGACCTTGATGATCGCAACTCGTTGGTTTTTCTTGGCACCCTGCGGTAGGCTGCGACAAATCCTTGAACCGGTACGCTTGTTGCAGCCCCTCGTATTTTTCTGCGCCAAGTAAGCGTCCAGGTTGAAATCCACTCGCTGTACAACGCGTTTGCTTATCGATTTGCCATCCTCACGGAACGGATCAAACTTCCACTGGCTGATGGCGTCGAGGGCGGCGTCTTCGAAATACGTTTTAGGTTCGGCATCGACGACCTTCGCGTTGCGCACCCGGCCACGCTCATCCACTATGAAGGCAACTTTCACGTAGCCGGAAATGCCCTTACGACGGGCGTAACGGGGAAACTCAGGGCTTACTGCGTGTACCAGTTTGCCGCCCGACTTTTCCGGTGATCGCACGGCTTGCGGCAGCGGCTCCACGCTGGTTGCAATAACCTCGTTACTGGTGTTCATGGCGAGATTTTCCACCGGTACTAGGGCGAGTGCCGGGGCGGTTGTCGACAATTTGTTTTCTGTTGGGGTCGGCGCGATTGTTTCTTCGCTTATGGCAGTCACGACATCGCTTTCAACCAGCATTTCTTCCGTCACGGCAGGCAAGTCAACCGAAACTTCAGCCGACTCGTAGCTTAAGGATTCTTGTATTTGGCTTATATTAGCAACTGTTGCCGCCGGCTCTGGTTGCGTACGGATGAACATTGCTTCGCTGGCGGGAATGGTTTTTATGATCGGCGTCGCAACAAGTTCGGATATTACGCCGGGTTCTGCAGTCTTGCCGCGATAGGTTTCCAACGAGTAATGGGTTGCAATCGATGACATGACTAGCACACCTAGCATGAATGCGCTGGTAAACCATACGGATCCGTGCTGCACGTGGCGTGATCGACCCACTAATCGTTGTATCCTGTCCAGCAGGCGACCATCGGAAATTCCTATCTGGAAATTTACGGCTAGAAGATTGCTCTGGCGCAAGCCTTCTAAGTGCGCAAGTGCACGCGCATAAGCAATCGGGTTGCCACAAAGCCGCACGGCGGCATCGTCACAACAGTTTTCGCGGTCCACGCGTATCCGTCGCGAAATTATGCGAACTGCTGGATGGTAAAAAAGGAAACTCTCGACTACCACCTGCCAGAGGTTCACCAGGTAATCCCAGCGACGTATATGTTCAAGTTCGTGCGCCAGAATCATTTCCAGCTGTGATGGAGTCAGCCCTGTCAGCGCGCTCGGCGGTATCAGAATGAGTGGTTTTAGCCAGCCAATAACCAGCGGTGACTGCACCAATTCCGACATGGCAAGCCCGATCTCGTTGGAAAGGTTCATCCGCTCCAGCAGTGATTCCAGCGATACCTGCCACTCAGCGGGCACATCCCAATGAGCTGTTCGGCGTAAGCGGTTTACCTCCACGAGCCCGATGGAAAAGCGAATCATCATTACAATGACACCTGCAAACCATGCCAATACAGCGTAGGGCAGGGCAGGTTCGACCATTGTTGAAAGATCAGAACGCAGGTTTTCCGACGTAGCATAAATCGCGAACGTGGCAAGCTCCTGCAGGCCTGTTGCGGTGCCCGTCGACGATTGGGCAGCGAGGTAAAAGAAAGTTACTAGCGGCAAGGCCGACAGTACTAAGAGCGTAAAAACGGAAAACAGGTAACGTATTTCCGGGTGACGCTGACGGAGTCCCGACATGACAAGCACGTATGCCAGCAAAACGGCAAACCCCTGCCATACAAAGTGAATTAACGTCCAGCCAAGCGTGGTGGCAAACTGCATCGTACTACTCCGTCAAGTTGTATCCACGGTGTTTGTTGGTCGTGCCTCTTTACAGACACATGCCAAACAGGGAATATTTCATTAAAAGTCCAGTCAGATCAGTTATCTGGCAGAGAGCTTACTGGCTCTCTAGTTCATCGAGCATCTCACGAATTCGCTTAAGCTCCTCGCGACTGGTCTTGGC
>JAZFYH010000127.1:0-9766 GCA_036443475.1 Gammaproteobacteria bacterium
GAATTGCCGGGGTACTCGCGCCCATGCACCGCGCGGCGGAAACAAAATCGCGATTCTTGAGACTGATGGTCTGACCGCGAACAATGCGCGCCATATCGAGCCAGTTGATGGCACCTATAGCGACAAAAATCAGCAGGATGTTGCGCTCAAACATCACCATCAAGAGAATCACGAAAAACATGAATGGCATGGCGTACAACACATCTACCGTGCGCATCATGATGCTATCGACGCGGCCACCTATGTAACCCGCGATGGCGCCCCAACTGACGCCAACCACCAGGCTGACCAATGTAGCCACGACACCTACCAGTAAAGAAATGCGCCCGCCTTCCAGGCTGCGGACCAGAATGTCCCGGCCCAGCGCATCGGTCCCGAACCAGTGGCCGCTGACCAGGTCCGGTGCGACAGCAATCAGATCCCAATCGGTTTCATCAAGGGTATACGGACTCAACCAGGGACCCACGATGACTGCAAGTGAAAGCAGGCCAAGAATGATTGCGGCAACAAGCGCGGCGCGATTATCAACAAGTCTCTGCCAGGCCAGCTGCCAGGATCCAGTTCGTGTGAACGGGCCGCTCATCGCAATGTCACCCGCGGATCCAGCCAGACGTAAATGAGGTCAACCAGCAGATTGAACAGGATTATCAGTGCACCGTAGAACACGACCACTCCCAGCACCAAGGTGTAGTCACGGTTCAGCGCCCCTTGCACGAAATAACGACCGATTCCTGGCAAACCAAAAATCTGTTCAACCACAACAGAACCGGTGAGAATTGCCGCCGCCGTCGGTCCAAGATAGGACACTACCGGCAACAGTGCGGGTTTGAGTGCATGTCGGATAATCACCGCCCGTTCACTTAGACCCTTTGCGCGTGCGGTGCGAATGAATGGTGCGCGTAATACCTCGATCATGCTGCCACGCGTAAGACGCGCAATGTACGCAATTTGCGGGAGCGCCAACGCGAAAACCGGCATGATGAGATTTAAAGGATTACCGTCATTCCAGCCACCGGCCGGTAACCAACCAAGTGTTACGGCAAACAACAACACAAATAACGGTGCAAGCACGAAGTTGGGTATCGAAATGCCGGTCATTGCCGTTACCATGATAATGTGATCCCACCTGCTGTTCTGCCGGGTGGCTGCAAAGGTGCCAGCCGTTACACCGACCAACATCGCCAGCAGCAACGCCAGTCCACCAAGCACCGCCGAAACGGGGAATCCGGTTGCGATAAGTTCCGTTACCGTGTAGTCCTGGTACTGGAAGGATGGACCAAAATCCCCTTGCGCCAAGTTAACCAGATAGCGCCAATATTGTTGCAGTAAGGGTTCGTCAAGGTGATAACGCGCGTTGAGGTTCGCTTCAATTTCCGGCGGTAGCGCACGTTCCATGTCAAACGGACCGCCCGGCGCAAGACGGATCAGGAAAAACGCCAAGGTTACTAGTGCAAGCAACGTAGGTAGCGCAATAGCCAGTCGTCTCAAGATATAAGCAGACACGTTATCGTTAATCCTCTACGTAAACGCAACCGGACAGGTTACGCTAATCCTTAAGATACAAGTATTGCGAGAGATGAACATCCAGTGGATTGTCGACCCATCCACCAACGCGCGGGCTGACCAGATGCTTGCTGACATAAAAGAAAAGTGGAATAACAGGATGGTCATTGAGCATTTTTGCTTCGGCTCTTTGCAAAATGCGATTGCGTTCAGCTGAATCTGTTTGCATGGCCGCGATTCTAAGCAAATTATTGTAGTCGTTGTTGTTGTAACCGAAATCATTGATGCCATGTTTGCTGTGCATGACCTCCGCAAATGTCCAAGGGTCATTGTAATCCCCTATCCAGCTGGAACGATAAACCTGGGTTATCTGCTGCTGCCGACGGTTCTGAATAAATACTTTCCATTCCTCATTAATCAGTGTTGTTTCTATCCCCAGCTTCTGCCTCCACATTGCAGCGATTGCCAGCGCAATCCGTCGATGATTGTCGCCAGTGTTGAATCGCAGTTCCAGTTGCAATGGATTGTCCGGACTGTATCCGGCGGCAGTATAAAGTTTCTGCGCTTCAGCTAGTTTTTTTGTCAAATCCCAGTCCGCGTATTCCAGCCTGGCCGACTGATAGCCGCTGATACCGGGAGGCACCCAGCTCCACGCGGGCACATCGCCGGTGTTAAGAACTTTCTCAGTCAGGACCTTGCGATCAATCACCAGGGACAATGCCCGCCTTAGTCCGGGCTGGTCTTTGAACGGCGGTCGCGTCAGGTTAAAACCATAAAAATAGGTGCCCAGGTATGGGGTCAGGTGCAGGGCCTGTGCCAGGTTGTCACGCGCCCAGGCAACGCGCCGGGCAGGAAGCGTGAACGTCAGATCCAGTTCCCCGGCCCGAAAGCGGCTTAATTCAGCGTTCTCGTCTGCCACCGGATAATAGAGCACCGTATCTATCGGTACTTCGTCATGATTCCAGTAGTGCGGGTTCTTTTTCAGGCGAATATAGCCGTGCACCTGCCAAGCCTCCAGCTGGTAGGCGCCGTTGGTTACGCTGTGTTCCGGCCTTGCGAAGCGGCTCCCAACCCGCGCCATGGTGTTCTCATGTACTGGAAAAGCAATGGGCAGGGCCAGAACTTGCAGCAGGTGCGCGGCCGGAGAATCTAGCCGGATGATCAATTGGCCTGATTCGCTGACCCGCACTCCCAGTGATTCCGGCTTTGCCTCACCGGCGAGAATCGACTTGGCGTTCTCAATGATATCCAGAACTTTTGCATACGGTGACGCTGTAGTCGGATTTATTGCGCGGCGTAGTGCAAACACAAAATCGCCAGCCGTGACTGGCTCGCCGTTTGACCATCGTGCTTCGTCACGCATGGTAAACGTGTATCGCTTGCCGTTGTCCGACAGGTTCCAGCTCTGTGCAACCCCTGGCACGATACTGCCGTCAACCGCATGTCGTGTCAGCCCTTCATACAAATCTCGCATTATGTTTAGTGTTTCGACTGCACGCGCACGGTGTGGGTCCAGTGACTCGGGTTCCACACCGTTGCCGCGTCGTAAAATTTTCACGTTGTCGGCACTTTCTGCCATGCCGGGCAACAACGAAATCAAAATCAGCAGGCAGAAATGAGTGAGATTACGAGACATGGCGCGCCGGTTACCGTTGGCAAGTTGAAACGGTATCGCAGTTGTGGTCTGGCGGCAAAACTCAGGCGCTTCGCGCCAGACGGTAACGCTGCTTTTTCAGAAACACTAGCAAAATAGAAATAGCCGCAGGTGTAATACCCGGTAGTGCTGCCGCCTGGCCAATGGTTTCCGGTCTTGCGGCAGAAAGTTTCTGCTTTGCTTCGGTAGACAAGCCGATAACCGAATGATAGTCCAGTTCTGCAGGCAATTTAGTTTCTTCGTGTCGCCGGTGTTTTTCGATTTCCTTGTTCTGCCGCTCAATGTAGCCGGCATACTTCACTAGAATTTCAACCTGCTCCGCAACATCTTCCGTTACGGAGACTGAACTGACTTTCGAAATTCCTGCAAGCATGCGATAAGTGATTTCAGGACGCCGCAATAAATCTGTCGCATGTTGTTCGCGCGAGATATTTATATCCGATAAAAGGGCTTCGTTATCTTGCAGAAAGTCTTCCGGGCGCAATAATAGATTTTCCAGCCGTGCATGTTCGCATTCTATGGCATCACGCTTTTCTGTGTACGTGCCCCATTGTTTATCATCGACCAGTTGCATGGCACGACCGGTTTCCGTTAAGCGCAAGTCTGCATTATCTTCACGTAGAATAAGCCGGTACTCGGCACGCGAAGTAAACATGCGGTAAGGCTCCTGCGTGCCACGCGACACCAAGTCATCGACCAGCACGCCAAGATAGGCTTCGTTACGTCGTGGCCACCAGGCTTCCTGCTCGCGAGTTTTTCTTGCAGCGTTGAGACCGGCTAACAAACCTTGCGCTGCTGCTTCTTCGTAACCGGTGGTACCGTTAATCTGGCCAGCGAAAAATAAGCCAGCAATGAATTTTGTTTCAAGTGAATATTTGAGATCACGCGGATCAAAGTAATCGTATTCAATAGCGTAGCCTGGACGCGTAATTTCCGCATTTTCAAACCCTTTGATACTGCGTACGAACTCGAGCTGGCATTCGTAAGAAAGACTGGTTGAAATGCCATTTGGGTAAATTTCGTTGGTATCAAGACCTTCGGGCTCCACGAAAATCTGGTGCGAGTCTTTGCCTGCAAAACGCACCACCTTGTCTTCAATTGACGGGCAGTACCGCGGTCCCACACCTTCAATGATTCCGGTGTACATGGGCGATTCGTCTAACCCGTCACGAATAATGGCGTGTGTTTTTTCATTGGTGCGGGTGATGTGGCAGGACACCTGGCGTGGATGATCGGTCGGATTGCCGAGAAACGAAAAAACCGGCACCGGTGTGTCCCCCGGCTGTTCCTGCATGACGGAAAAATTCAGGCTACGCCCGCTCAAGCGTGGTGGCGTACCTGTTTTTAACCGGTCAACACGGAACGGCAAATCACGCAAACGTTTTGCCAGCGCATTAGAAGGTGGGTCACCTGCGCGACCGCCCGCATGGTTGTCCTTGCCAACGTGAATTCTTCCGCCAAGAAACGTGCCCACTGTCAACACCACGGCAGGGGCAAAAAATTTCAGTCCAATCTCGGTCACGACACCACGCACGCAGTGCTGCTCTACGACGAGGTCGATCACGGGCTGCTGGAACAGGCATAGATTGGGTTGTTCTTCCAACAAGTTGCGGATTGCCCGCCGGTACAGCGTCCGGTCGCATTGCGCACGCGTGGCACGCACGGCCGGGCCCTTGCTGGCATTCAGCCGCCGGAACTGGATTCCAGCCAGATCGGCGGCGTGCGCCATGGCGCCCCCCAATGCATCAATTTCCTTGACTAGGTGGCCTTTGCCGATGCCGCCGATAGCTGGGTTGCAACTCATCTGGCCCAGCGTTTCCAAGCTATGCGTCACCAATAAGGTCCGCGCACCAGTGCGTGCTGCGGCCAGTGCGGCCTCGGTACCGGCGTGGCCACCGCCAACGACGATGACGTCATAGTTATATTCGCTAGTTGCCATGCTGAACCATAAAAAAAGGGGCTAGAGTCTAGGCAGTTTGCTGCATTACTACCAGCCCTCAACCTGTAATAAGCCTTCGTCTGCTGCCAGCCCGCAAATCCCGGCAGGCTCTCCTTGACCCCGCCACGCCCGCCGGAGACCATACCCGGCGCGTAACCACAGGCCTCTGCATGAAAAAAACCGTATTTCTTATTATCCTTCTTTTTGCCGGCACTGTATGGGCAGAACCGGAGTTTTCCGACTGTCGGGTCACCGGCAGCAACGGTATCAGTCAGCTGCAGGGCGAATGCGCGTTCGTTACTGTTCCCGAAGATCGCGATATCGAAGGATCGCGCGAAATTGCTCTGCACATCATGCGACTCAAGGCCCGTGCACGGGACGTGCAATCCGATCCCGTGTTTTTTATTGCCGGCGGTCCTGGTCAATCGGCAACCGACGGCTATCTGGCCGAAGGCGGTGCATTTTACTTCGTGCGCAAGCAGCGCGACATTATCTTGCTCGACCAGCGCGGCACCGGTCAGTCCAACCGTATGCAATGTCCGGAACCGGAAACCGGGCTGGATATAGACGCAATAAACGCGGAAACGCGCAGAGCATGGATCACGCAATGTCTTTCTGCTTTACCGGGTGATCCCCGCCTTTACACCACCTTGCACGCCATCGAGGATCTTGAACACCTGCGTCGCGAGTTGGAATACAACCAGATTAACCTTTACGGTATTTCCTACGGCACGCGTGTGGCACTCGCCTACTTGCGTGCCTACCCGGAAAATGTGCGTAGTGTCATTATCGATGGCGTGGTGCCCATGGATCTTGCACTGGGCCCGAACATTTCCCTGGAAGCACAACGTGCCCTGGACAATATTTTTGAACGTTGTACCACCAACACGGCGTGTCATGACGCGTTCCCGGATATTCGTCAGTCTTTTTATCAATTACTTGAACGGCTGCGCGAACAGCATGTGAATGTCAGCCTACGTGATCCAACAACTGGAGAACCGATTGATATCGAGTTTGACGACGAGTTGCTGGGTGGCGCGCTTCGACTGTTGAGTTACCAGAAAGAATCTGTGTCGTTAATGCCGCTGCTGATTCATCAGGCGAGTGTAAACAACGATTTTGTTCCGCTCGCTGCGCAAGCAATCATGGTGACCAAAAGTATCGGTGAAATGATTGCCTACGGCATGCACAATGCGGTTGTGTGCAACGAAGACGTTCCATTCTACGGTGCTTCTGCCGCCCAACAGGCGGCAATGCGCAATACCTATCTTGGCACCATGCAGTTCGATGTGCTGGTGGAAATCTGCGCGCAATGGCCTGTATACGCCGTTCCTGAAACCTTCAAGCAAGCATTGGTTTCGGACAAACCGGTGCTGCTGTTCTCTGGCGAACTGGACCCAATCACGCCGCCAGCAAACGGTGAACGCGCGGCAAGAACTCTACCCAACAGCTTGCACGTGGTCGCGCCTGGCCAGGGCCACGGTGTGGCACCACGCGGTTGTGCACCGACAATCATGGCAACATTTATTGAACAGGCGTCCGTCAACGACCTTGATGTTTCATGCATTGATACCTTGCAGTCCGCGCCTTTCTTTGTTCGCTTCAGCGGACCGGACCCCTGATAAACCCGTGACATGATTGAAACTCGAAACCTCTCAAAATCGTTCGGCAAAATCCAGGCGGTAAAAGACGTCTCGTTTACTGCCGAGCGCGGCAAAGTTACTGGTCTGCTTGGGCCGAACGGTGCCGGCAAGACTACTACCTTGCGCATCATCGCCGGTGTGCTTCGCCCGGACCATGGAAACGCCACAGTAAACGGCCACGACGTAATTACTGCGCCGGACGAGGCGCGCGCCAACTTGGGCGTGTTGCCGCACTCCAGTGGTCTTTACCCGCGCTTGAGTGGACTGGAGAATATCCGCTACTTCGGCCGCCTGAACGGGTTGCAGGGCAAAGACCTGGAAAACAGCGTAGCGGAGTTGTCCGCAATGCTTGATTTTGACGAGTTTGCGCGACGCAAGGCAGAAGGCTACTCACATGGCCAAAAAATCAAGATAGCGTTGGCGCGGGCACTCGTGCATCGCCCGGCTTCCATGATTCTGGACGAGCCGACCAATGGGCTTGACGTCATGGCAACCCGTAACCTGCGCGAACTGATTCGCCGCCTGCGCGATGCGGGTAAATGCGTGCTGTTTTCCAGTCACGTCATGCAGGAAGTCGCCGCCTTATGCGATGAAATCATTATTATTGGGCACGGCAAAGTGCTCGCTGCGGGTACACCGGATGTCATACGACAAC
This sequence comes from Gammaproteobacteria bacterium, assembly GCA_036443475.1. GTDB lineage: Bacteria > Pseudomonadota > Gammaproteobacteria > Natronospirales > JAZFYH01 > JAZFYH01. The sequence goes on from JAZFYH010000127.1 coordinate 7,395, forward strand.
AGACCGGTGAAGAAAATCTCGAGGAAGCATTTGTGAAAGTCATTGGCAGCGAAGAGGGGCTTGCCTGATGCGTCGCACCTGGATTGTTTTCCTCAAGGAAACACTGGATAACCTCCGCGATCGCCGTACCTTGTTAACATCTTTACTGCTGGGTCCGTTGCTAGGTCCATTGTTGTTTGTACTAATTATGAACACAATGCTAAAAGAGCGAATAAGCGATCTGGAAAAACCGCTGCAGTTGCCTGTGATCGGCAGCGAGTACGCACCCAATTTCATACAGTTCATGCGCGAAAACAACACCGCGATCCTTCCCGGACCCGAAAATGCGGAACAAGCAATTAGGGATCGCGAGCATTCCGTGGTCATGATTATTCGCGACGAATACACAGAAAATTTTGTTGCTGGATTGCCAGCCCGCGTACAGCTCGTCTTCGACGCTTCAGATCGTGACGCGGACAAGGACGTGAGTCGTGCGCGACGCCTGGTCAATGCTTATAGCAGACAAATTGGCGCGTTAAGACTTATGGCAAGAGGTGTTGATCCACGTGCAATGCATGCGATAACGCTGGATGACGTAGACATTTCAACACCCGAAGCGCGTGGCGTGTTGTTACTCGGCATTGTGCCGTATTTTGTCATTTTGACCATCATGATGGGCGGATTTTATCTTGCCATTGATACCACGGCGGGTGAACGAGAACGTGGGTCGCTCGAACCTTTGTTGTGCACTGCCGCCACGCGCGCAGAACTGGCAACGGGTAAACTGATGGCGACAACTTTGTTTGCGATACTGTCATTGGTTATTGTTCTCATTTCGTTTCATTACGGTGGCAACCTTATTGAACTGGAACGGTTGGGCATGACAGCAAATCTCAGCGTATCCGTCATGACCAACATTTTTATTGTTGCCCTGCCGTTTACCTTGTTGGGATCAGCCATGTTGACGGTCATTGCGTCGTTTACGCGCAGTTTTAAGGAAGCACAGACATGGTTGTCCATAGTCTTGTTAGTTCCTGCGTTCCCCGCATTCATTCCATTGCTCTATCCTGTGAAAATGGAAATGTGGATGATGCTTGTGCCGTCCTACAATATTTCTGCATTGATTATGGAATACATGAAAGACAAGAACATTCCTGACATGTTCGTCACTGTTACGATCGTCACCAACTTGGTGCTGGGGATACTCTTATCCTGGCTGGCGATTCACTTGTACAAGCGGGAAAAAGTGCTGGGCTGAGATCGTAGGCGTCTACTTGCCAATACAGAAACTGGCAAAAATCCGCCCGAGCAGGTCGTCACTGGTGAATTCCCCGGTTACTTCACCCAGCGCCTGTTGCGCCAGGCGTAATTCCTCAGCCATCAATTCGCCCGCTTTCGCCTCGACCAGTTGCTGCCAGCCGGTTTCCAGGTGTTGCCGCGCGCGGTCCAGTGCGTCCAGATGGCGGCGCCGTGCCATGAATGTACCTTCACCGCTGGGCCGGTAACCGGCCAGGGCCTTGAGTTGCTGTCTCAGCGCGTCCAGGCCAGCACCCGTTTTGGCTGAAATGCCCAGGGTTATTGGGGATTCTGAGCGCAGCCCGGTGCTGGTGCCGCTGAGATCGGTCTTGTTTCTCAACACCAGGACCGGCAAAGCCCCGAATTCCTTGAGCAGTGCGTCGACATCCTGGTCGCTGTCGGTGTCGTCAACAACCAGCAGCGCGCAATCCGCGGTTTCGATCTCGGCGCGGGCACGTCGCACGCCTTCCTGCTCGACGGCGTCGCCTGGTTCACGCAATCCCGCGGTATCGACAATGTGCAACGGTAATCCGTCCACCTGCAAACGTTCACGCAACAAGTCTCGCGTGGTGCCCGGAATATCCGTCACAATTGCGGCCGCATAACCGGCCAGTGCATTCAAGAGACTGGACTTGCCGGCATTCGGTGGGCCGGCAATCACCACGGTTAATCCATCGTGCAATAGTGCACCCTGCCCAGCTGCTGCGCGTAATACATCAAACGTCGTACGAACTGTTGCTACGCGTTGGGTAATTTCCACGTCACCAAGGAAATCTACTTCTTCTTCGGGAAAATCAATAGCAGCTTCCACGTACATGCGCAGCTCAGTCAGTTGTTCCAGCAATTGATTGACGGCATCAGAAAACTCGCCGCGCAGGGAACGCATTGCGGCTTTGGCCGCCGTTTCGGAACCGGATTCAATTAAATCCGCAATAGCCTCAGCTTGTGCCAAGTCAAGGCGGTCGTTCAGAAACGCGCGTTCGGAAAATTCCCCCGGTCGTGCAATGCGACAACCTGCTGCCAGCGCAGCGCGTAACACGCGGTCCTGTACAACAACACCACCGTGTCCGTGCAGCTCAAGCACATCTTCACCGGTA
>JAZFYH010000128.1:0-12055 GCA_036443475.1 Gammaproteobacteria bacterium
TTTCCAGGTCCTGAGTTTTGATACATGCGCTGAGTATTCCAGGTTCTGGGTTTTCCGTTCATGCTCAAGTTCTCTTGGTCTTGGCGCCGCTACCGGGGAAAAGTTTGCGGGTGGTGTCAGTGGTTTATAGTTTCTGATTGAAGCGATAACTGGATATGAGTTACTACAAACAACACGCGTTTTTCTGTTGTAACAACCGCAATGGTGAACGAGCCAGCTGCGAAGATCACGGTGCCCGTACACTACGCAATTACGCCAAGCAACGCATCAAGGATCTGGGACTGGCTGGCAAAGGCGGCATTCGGGTCAATGTTGCAGGCTGCCTGGACCGCTGCGCCGAGGGGCCGGTCATGGTGATTTATCCTGACGCGGTTTGGTACACCTATCGCAGTAAATCCGACATTGATGAAATCATTGATTCGCACCTGTTAGCCGGACAACCGGTAGATCGTTTGAAAATTTAGTAACTTATTGATTTTAAAAATAAATACACAATCTTGCTCATCGCCTCCAAGCGGCGGGCGGATAGGCACTAGAGTGTGCCAAGCTGTTGAATGGCCGGGATTTCTCCGGTAGTATTGCCGCCTTTTCGCAGACCCTGGAACCCCTATGGAGCGTAACGGGATGAAGACGTTTTCAGCCAAGCCGGAAACGGTACAGCGCGACTGGTTCGTGATTGATGCTGACGGCAAAACGCTGGGCCGGCTGGCGACGGAAATTGCGCGCCGCCTGCGTGGCAAGCACAAGCCGGAATATACGCCGCACGTAGACACGGGCGACTACATCGTCGTGGTCAACGCCGAGAAAATCCGGGTGACCGGCAACAAGCTTGCCGACAAGATTTACTATCGGCATACCGGTTACATTGGCAATCTAAAATCGGTATCGCTGGGCAAGATGCTGGAGCAGGCGCCGGAGCGAGTGCTTGAAATAGCGGTCAAGGGGATGTTGCCGAAGAATCCTCTTGGACGGGCCATGTTTCGCAAGCTGAAAGTGTTTGCCGGCCCCGAGCACAACCACGCTGCGCAGCAGCCTCAGGAGTTGGAGCTTGCCTGATACGGCAGGCCTTTTCAGGTAACAGGAATTCAGACACATGGCAGAAACCAATAATTACGGAACCGGTCGCCGCAAGTCTTCTACCGCCAGGGTTTTCGTGCGCAGAGGAAGTGGCAGGATCACGGTGAACAATCGCCCGCTGGACGAATACTTCGGCCGCGAAACCTCACGGATGATTGTGCGTCAACCACTTGAAGTGACGGAAATGCAGGAACGCTTTGACGTTACTGTAACGGTGAGTGGTGGCGGTAACACTGGCCAGGCCGGTGCCATTCGGCACGGTATCACCCGTGCACTGATTGACTACGATGAGTCCCTGCGGACACCCTTGCGCAAAGCCGGGTTTGTTACCCGCGATGCACGCGAGGTGGAACGCAAGAAAGTTGGTCTGCACAAGGCCCGTCGCGCACCCCAGTACAGCAAGCGCTAAGCAAAAAAACCGGCATTACCCCGCTTTAGCTTTCTTGGGGGATCGTCTAATGGTAGGACTACGGACTCTGACTCCGTCAATCTAGGTTCGAATCCTAGTCCCCCAGCCAGAGACAAAAATACCTCGCAGCGCGAGGTATTTTTTATCGGGAACTTCGGGTTGGTCTACCCACAGATATCTGATACTTACTAGTCTATCGTCTTGACCCCATCGGGCCCACCCAGCAATAAGATGTCAGCAGACCGAATTGCAAACAGGCCAACGGTCACGACGCCAGGAATATTATTCAATTCGGCTTCCATGGCGGCGGGTTCTGAAATATCCAGATCATGAATGTCCAGCACTGGGTTGCCATTATCGGTGACGAAATCGCTACGCAATACCGGGCGGCCTCCACGCTTAACGAGTTCACGAGCAACGTAGCTTCTTGCCATGGGAATCACCTCGACTGGCAAAGGAAAGCTGCCGAGTTTTTTCACCAGTTTCGAGTCGTCGGCAATGCATACGAAATTACGACTTGCACCGGCAATAATTTTCTCACGCGTCAACGCACCACCACCGCCCTTGATCAGTTGCAGGTGCCGGTTCGCTTCATCCGCGCCATCAACATACACGTCTAATCCACCCGTATCGTTAAGATTCAGGACTGGGATGCCGATTTTCTTCAATAATGCCGTACTGGCTTCGGAGCTGGATACAACGCCTTCGAATTGGTCTTTGAGAGGTTCCAGGGCCTGGATGAAATGATTGACTGTTGACCCGGTTCCGACACCGATGATTCGACTGTCCCCCAGGTAATTGATGGCCGCCTCTGCGACGAGGCGTTTGTAGCTATCTGAGTTCATGGCTTACCCGATCTTGCCCGTTCGCGGCAGTATAACGTTCCTTACGGCAGGTCAAAAAAAACCGGGCCCCAAGGCCCGGTTCAAAGATCCAGACTACGTCGAATATTCGCTTACTTTCTGCGACGCCGACGAGTGGTCTTCTTCTTAGCTGCTGCTTTCTTCCGACGGCGTTTCTTCGGTGCTGCGGCCTTTTTCTTCCGACGACGAGTCGTCTTCTTGGCTGCAGTTTTCTTCCTTCTCTTAGTACGTCTCTTCTTTGTTGTCTTTCGTTTAGCGGCTCGTTTCTTAGCCATCATGATCCTCCCAAGTAGTGATCACTCGTGCTTGAGTATATACGGAAAAAGTGAAAATACCAGCGAGCGGGATTTTTTCTGCCGGTGATGAAATCAAAACGAATTTTTACCTACAACCAAAATGTAGAACAACCACAAAAAATTACCAATCTTGCAATACACCGATTCAATTGCGAGCGGTGCGTTTGGTGCCTGTTGCGTGCAGGTTAGCTAGTACAAAGATAGTGTCCCATTGCTTACGCGTAACCGGTGTGACAGACAATCGGTTACCACGCCGCAACACCTGCATGTCCTTTAATGGCACGGTTTCGCGCAGCTTTGTCAATAGCACTGGTTGCCGAAATTTTCGATCGATAGTCACGTCCACCATGTACCAGCGTGGATTATCGCTGTTGGAACGTGGGTCAAAATATTGTGATTCGGGATCCCACGCAAAGTAATCGGGATAGCCATCACGAATTACCCGCATGCTTCCATAGATGCCCGGTTCTGTGCAGCTGGAATGGTAAATTAACGCCCAATCACCGATTGCGAAATTGTCACGCAACATGTTTCGGACCTGATAATTGCGCACGCCTTCCCAGCAGGTGCCTGCCGTTCCGGCGGCAACCAGATCATCCACGCTGAATGTATCGGGCTCGGTTTTCATCAGCCAGTAGCCGGCCATCTTGCTCACCCGCTAGTTGAATTCAAAGATCAAGGAATCGGTGTACACAGCGTGCAATGGAACATCCCAGGAGTGGCTCGGCAATAACTGGAAACGTTGAAAATCGTAAGCGACCCCGATCAAGCGAGGCCTACAGGTACCGCTGCGATGTCGCCGGTAGGCAAATGCTCGGTCGTAATATCCGCCACCCATACCTAGCCGGTTACCGGTTTCGTCGAAGGCAACCAGTGGCGCGAGCACTACATCAAGGAACCGACTGTTAAGCAGATGAGCGGTACGCCCCGGTTCCGGAATACCAAAACGGTTGAGTATCAGTTGTTGATGCGGATCGTAACTGGCGAATCCCAGTGGGCGATCATGGTAAGGCAGCAGACGTGGCAGACAGATCGTCTTGCCGTCCTGTAGTGCCTGCTTGATGAATGGAGCAAGGTCAATTTCACCATGCACGGCGATGTAAGATGCTATCCGTTTGCTTCGTCTGTACCACGCTGACTGAACAAGATTGCTACAAAGTGCTGTTGCGGCGTCGCTGCGCGCAACAGAATCCAGGCTGAGTCGTTGGGCGCGAACGGCTCTTCTAAGTAGTTGCTTGTCAGATACTGTCATGGAGAAAAGAAGACACCTCCCACTTGTGCCGTCGTGAACTTCTGCCCTTGAACCTTATAGTTCAGGTGGATCGACCCGGCGAATTTAGGCTTTCCACTACGTGGTGGACCTGCACACATTCCGCCCGGGTTTCGTTCCGGGGTCAAATAATTAGGCTCGAAGAGTACCCCAGTTCACATCGAACACCGCAGGAGGTGCCGCAAACTATTTCTACTCATAATACCCGAGATGGGTTTGTCGCGACCAGAATTTGGTTAGAAATCGAAGCTACCATCCTGGTCGACAATGCTGTCTATCTGCGCGTTTAGGCTGGTAATGCGCGCGGTGACGTCTTCCGCCATGTTTTCGGCGCCTGTGCGATCCTGCAGCAGTTCGTTGGCAATGTTGAGTGCCGCCATGACTGCCATGCGATCCAATCCGATGACTTTTCCACCTGTGCGTATTTCCTGCATTTTCTCATTTAGATAGTCCGCGGATTGCAACAAGGCCATGCGTTCTTCTTCCGCGCAGGCAAACTGGTATTCCTTGTCGAGGATACGCACCGTTACTGAAGTCTGGCCGCTCATACGCTGTTCTCCAGGGAGCGCAGGCGATTGACAATACCTTCCACTCTTGAGCGCACCTGCTCGTTCTTATGCAGCAGGTTGGCGCGCTCGAAAACCAGCGATTCCTGGCTATTACGCAACGAGACATTTTCCTCGTGCAGGCGTTTGATTTCTTCGAGCAGGGTCTTGACCCTGGTTTCAAGTCCTTCCAGTTCGCGCTGGTACTCGGTGTAAATCGAGTGGCTCATGCTTCAACTATAGAGCTGCCCAATTTGCCGGTCAACGAAGCTTTTCTCGCCAAGCCGAAATTGGTGTTACGATTCCACTTTCCACGCAACAATGGTTTGCGCGCGTACGTGACTACCTTTGTCCAGCTATCCCAGCTCTTATTGCGCGCCGAAGCGTCGTCCGACGCTGCAGAATGCCACGGTACGCTGTGTGGCATTCTGAGTGGCGGTAAGCCCGGTTTGCGGGAACAGTGGCTGAATCACTCGGTCGAGGATTTTCACCCTTCACAAGGGCCAGTGCAGGAGTGCCGGCAGGTATTGGAACATTTGCTGGCCAAAACACAGGCCACGCTTACGTCACTGGAATTCAGTTTTTCACCTTTGTTACCTGATGACGACATGCCACTTGAAGCACGCGCGGATGCAATGAGTACCTGGTGCCAGGGTTTTTTGTACGGGTTCGGCCTCGCCGAAGTAGGGCGACTTGAAGAATTACCGTATGACGTTCGAGAAGTGGTCGAAGACTTTGCGGAAATTGCACGTGCCGGGTTGAGTCAAGGCGGCGACGAAGAAGCAGACGAAGACGCCTACGCGGAATTGATTGAATATTTGCGAGTTGGCGTGCAGCTTGTCCACGACGAATTAAATCCAAGTGTTGCAGGCTTTCGTGCGCCACCAGGCCTGCACTAAATAACCTGGCAAAGCCATGGCAATCGGTTCTGCTGAATACATGAAACGACGCCGTCAGCTCATGCGCATGATGGGCGAAAACGCAATTGCAATTGTTCCCGGTGCGCGTGAAAAGATCCGCAATCGTGACACGCATTTCCCGTTCCGTCAGGACAGCGATTTCCATTATCTCACCGGCTTCCCGGAGGCAGATGCCGTTGCCGTGTTCGTGCCGGGACGTAAAACAGCGGAATATATTCTGTTCTGTCGTGACCGCGATCCGACCATGGAAACCTGGAACGGTAAGCGAGCCGGTCCTGAGGGCGCGTGTGAAGAATACGCTGCGGATGACGCGTTTCCGATTGACGACATCGACGAAATTCTGCCCGGACTCATGGAAGGTCGAGAACGCGTATTCTATACGTTGGGCAGCGAACTCGAATTTGACCACCGGGTCATCAACTGGGTACACCGGCTACGTGCCGAAGTGGCTGCATACGTGCACACACCACAGGAATTCATAACACTGGACCATTATTTGCACGACTTGCGCCTTTACAAGAGCCGCGCGGAGCTCGCCTGCATGCGCAAAGCGGCGAAAATATCGATTGCGGCACACCGCCGTGTGATGCACGCATGTCGACCGGGCAAATTTGAATACGAAATCGAAGCCGAAATTACGCACCAGTTTCGTGCCAGTAATGCACACCATGCCTACCCACCTATCGTAGGGTCCGGCGCGAACAGCTGTGTCCTACATTACGTGGATAATTCCGGACCTCTACAAGACGGCGATCTGCTGCTGGTCGACACCGGTTGCGAAGTGGACTATTACGCTTCGGATGTGACCCGCACACTTCCGGTCAACGGCCGGTTCAGCGCTCCCCAGCGTGCGTTGTACGAAATTGTACTTGCTGCACAACTTGCGGCAATCGAAAAAGCCGTGCCCGGCAATCACTGGAACGACGTGCACGATGCCGCGCGTCGCTCAATCGTGCGTGGCCTGATCGAACTTGGAATCCTGAAGGGCAGCCTCGCACAGCTACTGAAGAAGCAGGCGGAACGACAATTCTTCATGCATCGAACGGGTCACTGGCTTGGCCTTGATGTGCACGATGTGGGCGATTACAAGATCGGTGACGAATGGCGCGAGCTGGAACCTGGAATGGTCATGACTGTGGAACCAGGGATTTACATTCCGGCCCGCACGCGCGGCGTTAACCGCAAGTGGTGGAACATGGGCATCCGGATTGAAGATGACGTTTTAGTCACCAAAAACGGTCCGGAAGTTTTAAGTGGCGGACTTGAAAAAACACCCGCTGACATCGAAGCATTGATGCAAGTGATTTGAATGGCAAGTACACCTGTGAGCAAACAATATGACGTGATAATTTCTGGCGGTGGTCTGGTGGGTGCCAGCCTGGCCTGTGCACTTGCGCCACTCGGCAAACGTATCGCGATCATTGAAGCCGAATCGCTGGGAAGTAATCAGCAACCCAGTTATGACGAACGGGTGACGGCTGTCGCCTGGGGCAGTCGATTAATATTCCAGGGCATGGATTTGTGGCAGGCCATGTGCGATGCGGCAACGCCAATCGAAACCGTGCACATTTCGGAAGCGGGTCGATTTGGAGTGACGCGGCTTAATGCAAGTGAATTCAATGTCGATGCGCTCGGTTACGTGATACCAAACAGGATTATCGGCAGTGCGTTAATCAACAAACTCCAGACCGCATCGGGTGTCGACTGGATTTGTCCGGCCAAAGTCGTAGCGTTCAGCACTGATGAAGACAAGGTAACGGTAACTTTTCGAACAGACGACGACACAAAGACTCTACAAGCAAAACTCTTGGTTGCTGCTGATGGCGCACGATCGAGGATTCGAGACCAGCTTGGCATTAAACCACGTGTCTGGGATTACGCGCAGACGGCGTTAGTGACTACGGTTACCCCAACGCGTCCGCACCGTAACATCGCTTACGAGAGATTTACCCCGCAAGGCCCGATCGCCATGTTGCCTTTACCGGACAGCCGTTGCGGTGTCGTTTGGACCGTGCGGCAGGACCGAGTCGATGAGGTTACTGCTCTCGACGACGCAGAGTTCTGTTATCGACTGGGGCAGGCGTTCGGTAGCCGCCTGGGCAGGTTCGAACGGGTAGGGAAACGCAACCACTACCCGCTTTACCTTGTGAGCACACGTGAACAAACGCACCAGCGCGTTGTGATCGTCGGCAATGCGGCGCACAACCTGCACCCTATCGCTGGACAAGGATTCAATTTGTCGTTGCGTGATGTAGCCGTACTTGCTGATGTGATTGCGGAAGCTGGGGAAGACGGTGGTAGCGAGGGCATGCTGAAGTGCTACACGGATAGGCGGCAAGTGGATCAACAGCGCATGATCGCGTTTACAGATGTGCTGAACCGCTTGTTCAGAAATCCTCTGCTACCATTGGGTACGTTGCGCAGCCTGGGTTTACTGGCGCTGGATATTACGCCACCACTGAAACGCAAACTCGCCAGCTACACCATGGGACTGATTGATAATCTGCCACATTTGGCGCGGGGTAAGACGTTGCAATGAAAAATCGCTTTGATGTCATCGTTGTGGGTTCCGGAATGGTAGGTGCAGCGTGCGCATGCCTGTTGTCAGGCACATCGCTTCGTGTAGCGCTCATTGAAGCGCGCAAACCACAGCCTTTTATAGAGAACGGTGAATACGATCTCCGCGTCTCGGCGATTTCACGCGCTTCTGAGCGTATTCTGACCGCAGCAGGTGCGTGGGACGCTATTTCCGCTGCACGCATTTCGCCCTACACATCCATGCACGTTTGGGACGCGTCGGGAAATGGCTCAGTGCATTTTGACAGTCACGAACTGGGTGAACCCAATCTGGGAAACATCATCGAGAATCGTCTGATCATCCATTCCCTGCTTGCCGTTATCGACGCCAGCCCAAACATCGAATTTATTTGTCCTGCAATACCCAACGAGCTTGTATTCGCAGACGAAAAGGTAACGGTATCGCTTGAGTCCTGGGAAACAATGGAAAGCCGCATTGTCATTGCAGCGGACGGCAGTGATTCGCGCCTACGCGGTCTAGCCGGTATCCAGGCGCGCAGCCTGGATTACGATCAACAGGCAGTCGTCGCACACGTTTCGCCAAGTGAATCGCATCAGGATACGGCCTGGCAGCGGTTTCTGGAAACCGGGCCGTTGGCACTGCTGCCGTTAGTCGATGGCAGGGTTTCCATTGTCTGGTCGACCACGCCAAAACGTGCGCAGGAACTATTAGCTATGGATGACCAGGCGTTCTGCACAGCACTCAGTGAAGCGTCTGAACATCGACTGGGTGAAATACAGGCAACGTCGGCACGCGCTACGTTTTCGTTGCGGCGCGCACACGCCGAACATTACATTGCACCCCGTTTTGCTTTGGTAGGTGACGCGGCACACACTGTGCATCCACTTGCCGGACAAGGGGTTAACCTCGGCTTACTGGACGCAGCGGCAATTGTAGAAACCCTGCTCGCCGCAGTACGAGCAGGCAGAGATATTGGTGACACGCGGCAGCTGCGACGCTATGAACGTTGGCGGCGCGGTCACAATCAGTTGATGATTCATGCCCTGGACGGGTTCAAACAGTTGTTCGGCATTCGCACACCGCCTTTTGGGCTCTTACGCAGCCTTGGACTCAACCTGTTGGATCGTACTAAGCCATTAAAAAATCAAATGGCACGGCATGCCATGGGACTAAGCGGTGATTTGCCACAGGCCGCAAGAAGTGGAATTAAAACCCTGACCTAGTTGAAGCTTAAAGTTCGAAATACTCACTCGATTTACAGCGTGATTTAGAACCCTGACGTAATTGAGGCTTAAGGTTCGAAACTTTCACCCGATTTGAGGCTTGATATAGAACCCTCATCTAGTTAAGACTCAAAGTTCGAAACACCCAACCAGTTTGAGACGTGATATAAAACCATGGCGTAGTTGAGGCTGAAAGTTTGAAACGCGTACCCAGATTGGGGCTTGATATAAAAGCCTAGATCGGGTTGATTTGGAGATGCACCGAGTCAGAACAAAAGTCGATCCACTTTTGCTGCACAAATGAAATCGTTTTCCGATAACCCGCCGATTGCGTGGGTAGTGAAACGCACCAAACAATGTTTGTAACCAACTTCCAGGTCGGGATGGTGCCCTTCCGCGTTGGCAATCCACGCCAGTGCGTTGACGAACCCCATGGTCTTGTTGAATCCCTTGAACTGGAAGTCCCGCCTGATTTCCATAGCCCCACCAGTAAGCTCCCAATCCGGCGCAATTTTTTCCAGGTACCTGCGTGCCTCTGCTTCAGTCAGCGGATTCACACCGCCTTCGCAGGGCACACAATGCTGTTCGGCAAGTTCCGTCATCCGTTTCTCTCCAAGATTAAAAATAACTGTAGAGGTTGATTCATGCCCACTTGGGCGCGTTCTCATCAATCGGGTAGGTGGGCTTGTGCATGCCGAGTCGACGTGCTTCCGCAATCAAACCTAGCAGGTCCTGGTGCGCCAGGTTGAACAAGTCATCCAGACTGTCGATGATAAAATACACCGTCTGGAAAATGTCGATGCGATACGGAGTGCGCAGCATGTCCAGCGGGTCAAACGGTTTGCGCAACGGGATGTCACTATTTATCGCGTATGGTGTTTCACCAATTGACGATACGATGCCGGCACCGTATGTTCGCAATCCCTTTTGCGTATTGATCAAACCAAACTCAACCGTAAACCAATACAACTTCGCCAGCATGACGCGATCTTCATTGCTGGCTTTGAGACCGGTCATGCCGTAAGCGTGGGTAAATTCGGCGAAACGCGGATCGGTAAGTAGCGGTGTATGACCAAAAACTTCGTGGAATATGTCGGGTTCCTGCAGGTAATCGAGTTCCTCGCGACTGCGTATGAAAGTCGCCGCGGGAAACTTCTTGTCAGCCAGTAAGGCGAAAAATTCACCAAAAGGAATTAACGCCGGGACAGGGGCCACTTCCCAGCCGGTGTGTTTGCGTAATATGGCGGAGACCTCCGAACACTGGGGAATCCTGTCCATGGGAAAATGCAGCAGATCAAGCGCCTGGCTGTACTCGTCACAGGCGCACTCCTTGACTACAGGCATCTGTCGGGTGATGAGCTCCTGCCAGATGCCATGTTCCTCATCGCTGTAGTCGATATGGCCGTTAGCGTCAGGAACTTTGGCGACGTACTTAGAGCTTTTTCCCATGCTGCACCTCAATGATCCGAAACTTATTTTACCATCAGCCAGAGGCCCGGGTGCGCTCGGCAGACGCAAGCAACGAGTCCTGGCATGGCACACTTATATATAGAGAAGTCGAAAAGTGTCCATTTTGGCCCGAATAGATGGAATGATTTGTGTCAATAATCATTTTAAAAGTCATTAATTTCTTTTAATTTCGTCGAAAATCGTCAATTTAGTGTCACTATTTTTTGGTTCTGGAGGCGTTCAGTTCGACCTCGCAAGAGGATCAAAGTAACCCCTCCAACCCTTAAGTAGCAATCAAATTCCACTTGAAAAGTCGGTAAACTGTGCTTAAATGTTGCTAATTTCTATTATCTTGCAAAGTTTGTTGAATATACTCTTCAACATTGGCGGACAAGATATCCAAGGGTACCGCCCCGGCCCCCAACACTACGTCATGAAAGTCCCGTACGTCAAAGCGGTCTCCTAAGCGTCGAGTCGCTTCTTCACGCAAGCCCTTGATCCGCAACTGCCCGATCTTGTATGCCAAAGCCTGACCGGGAAACGATATGTACCGGTCAATTTCGTTCACGATGTCATGTTCGGTTTTTGCCGCATTGGCTTTAAAGAATTCAATGGCGCGGTCGCGTTTCCAACTCTGATCATGCATGCCTGTATCCACGACAAGTCGCACAGCCCGCCACATTTCGTAAGTCAACTGGCCGAATTTTGAATACGGATCCTGGTAGAGGCCCATCTCTTCTCCCAAGCTTTCCGAGTAAAGACCCCAACCCTCAATGAATGCCGTAAAGCCGCCGAAGCGGCGGAACTCCGGTAGATTGTTCAACTCCATGGCCAGTGCAATCTGCAAGTGATGACCTGGTACGGCTTCGTGCACGGACAACACTTCCATCTCAAATTTTGGCCGCACTTCCGGCCGATACAGATTGACGTAGTACCAGCCTGGCCGGCTGCCGTCTGCAGCGGGGCGGTTGTAATAAGCCGTGGTCGTGTCTGGCGCAATGCTGTCGGCTATTGGTCGCACGCCGTAAGGTATGCGTGGCAATCGGCCAAACAGGTGCACCAACTCCGGGTCGAGTCGTTTGCTGATTGCGCGGTAACCTTGCAACAATTCTTCCGGATTGTCGTAGTAGAACCGTGAGTCCGTGCGCATGAAATGCAAAAATTCTGCAAAGTTGCCGTCGAAGTCGACTTGCTTGATGATAGTTTCCATTTCGCCACGAATTCGTTTCACTTCACGCAGGCCGAGGTCATGAATTTCCTGCGGTGTCAGGTCGGTGGTCGTGAAAAACCGTGCGAGGAACGCATAATAATCGCGGCCTTCGGGTAAGGCGTGAACACCGACTTCGGTACGTGTTGCTGGCAGATAACGGTTATCCATGAAGGTTTGCAATCGTCTGTAGGCAGGAATCACTGTTTTCAGGATCGCCGCGCGCCCCTGTTTTTTCAGTTTTCTTGCTGTGGCGG
>JAZFYH010000129.1:0-4389 GCA_036443475.1 Gammaproteobacteria bacterium
CAACAATTGCCTGCCCTAGAGTGCCACCGATGTCTATTCCTTTACCTGTTGCATTTCCAGCTTTAAATCCGGCTATTAGTTCCCCCTGCGTTGGCCAACGCCACTTAATATTGGAGTTGCCTGGAACCGGTGGCAATGGTGTGGTTACTATTCGCTCACTTGAAGATGCTCGATTTATTCGGGTACTTCCTGTTATGGACGCGTTGGCAGGCTGATTTGTCCCCCGCTTCAGCTGTAGCTCCTGGCCTGGGTAGATAACGTAACCCCTCCGAATGCTGTTCCACGCAGCAAGTTCACGGTAATCCACACCATGCCGCCAGGCAATGGAATACAGTGTTTCGCCCTTGCGTACCACATGCACATCCGGATTCCAACGTACCGCACCGGCGCCGCAACCAGCCAACAGGATGAATCCTAGAACCAGAAGAATACTACGCGCCATCATATGAACCTGATGATCATGTAAATGACGATGGCAAGTACTACTGCGGCCCATCCAAGTGCATCAATGTGCTGTCTGAACCGTTGTTCAACGCGCGGACCACCCCAAGCCACTATGCCCGCGACGAGAAAGAACCTTGCGCCCCTGCCAACAAACGACGCAACAACAAATGGCATGAACATCATATTGACTAATCCAGCAGTGATGGTAAATATTTTGTAAGGAATGGGAGAAAACCCAGCAAGAAAAACGGCCCAGAAACCGTATGCTTCAAACCAATCCTGGGCGCGGGTAAAAGCGTCGTTGTAATTCCACGCGACGATCCATGGTTCGACCGCGCCAAACGCCAGTTTCCCAATGAGATAGCCCAGCATTCCGCCGCTCACCGACGCCAACGTGGTGATCAATGCGAAATAATAAGCGCGTTTCGGGCGCCCAAGAGACATGGGTGCCAACATGACATCAGGTGGTATGGGAAAAAACGACGACTCAGCAAAACTCAACCCACTGAGATACCAGACAGCATACGGATGCGACGACCATGTCATCACCCTGTCATAAAGCTTGGAAAAAAGCCTCATCGGCCGCTGCCTCGCACTAGCGGTACGAAACTGACCAGGTCGAGTCGTGTGATTTCCAATTTGCCATCCTGTTTTATTCCCAGCAGTAGTTCCTGCATTCCCTGTTCACCTACAGGAATAACGAGCCGCCCCCCTTCACGTAACTGATCAACCAACGCTTGCGGAATGTCCGTTGGTGCAGCAGTAACAATAATAGCGTCATAGGGTGCGTGCTGCGCCCAGCCAAAATTTCCGTCCGCCAATTTACAGCGAATGTTCCGCAAGCCCAATTTACGAAACCGCTGTTTGGCTCGAACCAGCAATTCCTCAATGACTTCAACTGTGAATACCTTTTTCGCCAATTGGGCAAGAATTGCCGACTGGTAACCGCAGCCGCAACCAACCTCCAATACTCGACCCGGTATTCCCTCCGGGATCAGGGCCGCAGTCATTTTTGCGACCACATAAGGTTGTGAAATTGTTTGTCCATAACCGATTGGTAAAGCCGTGTCCTCGTAGGCACGAGATGCCAGCGCTTCGTCCACAAATACATGCCGCGGCGTATTACGAATGAGATCAAGAATGCGGAGATCACGAATACCTTCGTCACGCAACCGCTGTACCAATCGATCGCGCGTGCGCTGCGAAGTCATCCCGATTCCAGAAATTTCGTCTCGACTTGCGCGCATTAGTGATCCAGCCCGGTGAGCCAACCAGCAACTTTGTCCAAAGCAGCGTAACGTGTCAGGTCAACCTGCAGGGGGGTGATTGATACGCATTGCCGGGCGATTGCATTGAAGTCCGTCCCGGGCCCGGCATCCTGTTCCGGGCCTGCCGCCCCAATCCAGTACAGGGGTCTTCCGCGTGGATCTTTGTCCTTGATTACCGGCGCAGAACGATGCCTGTGACCGAGACGCGTCGCCTCGAAACCGGCGAGGTCATCATAACTGCAGTCTGGGACGTTAATATTGAGTATGGTATCGGCCGGTAACGGGTCCCTGCGTAACAGTTCGATCACAGCAACAGTAACTTTCGCCGCCGTTGCATACTTTGTCGGCGTTTCGGAAGCCAATGACACCGCGATTGCCGGGAAGCCAAGAAAGCGACCTTCCATAGCGGCGGCCACGGTACCAGAATACAGAACATCATCCCCCAGGTTGGCGCCAGCATTGATTCCGGAAATAACCATATCCGGCTCCCAGCCCAACAGGCCGGTGATAGCCAGGTGGACACAATCTGTAGGTGTCCCGTCAACTGCATAGACGTTTTGCGACTCCTGCCGCACCCGGATAGGTGAATCCAGTGTCAATGAATTACTTGCGCCGCTACGATTTCGGTCCGGTGCGACGATTGTAATCTCGGCCTGGGAGGCGAGCTCACCTTCCAGGCGTTTCAGCCCTTCAGCCCGATAGCCATCATCGTTGCTGAGTAGAATTCTCATACGCAACGGCCCGTTTCACCAAAGTTGATGCTGAATGACTATACTGGAATTCCTTCCAGTGCCCAAAGCCAGAGGCCCGCGGTGCCCGACAAGGAGCATGACAAAAAACCCGAAACCGACAAGGCTTTGTTTCGGGAACAGTTGAAAGATACGCGGCCAATCGATTCGCCAAGAATTGATCCACGCGGCCAACCGCCTTCCCCCAAACCGCGTTTTTCCGGC
The DNA here is from genome assembly GCA_036443475.1 of Gammaproteobacteria bacterium. Taxonomy (GTDB): domain Bacteria; phylum Pseudomonadota; class Gammaproteobacteria; order Natronospirales; family JAZFYH01; genus JAZFYH01. Next base: position 2,666 of record JAZFYH010000129.1, read on the forward strand.
ATTCAGATACGCGAACCAGCCACCAAAGGCGTCGTCATCTACGGCCAGACACCTGGATACAGTGCTGAGGAATACATCAGTTATGCGGCGGCTGGCCCGCAAAAAAAACTTCTGCGTAAATTGCGCCAAGGTTTGCTGATTCGTGAAGCGGTTATCGACCTGCACAGGCAAACTTTGAGAGACGCTGCACAAACCGTGCATGACTTTCTCCACGAAGCTGTTGCAGCCCGCCTTCGCTGTGTACTGATTATCCATGGTAAAGGATCACGTTCGAAGGCTGACACGCCAAAAATGAAAAACCAACTGGCTTTATGGTTACGACACCACGATGATGTATTGGCGTACTGTTCAGCACTTCCCGATGATGGCGGAACAGGCGCACTATATGTGTTAGTCCGTCGACGATGAGTCTGGCTTGCTAGCCAGCCTCTCGACGAGGCTTTTCATTATTTCCTGGGTTTCTTCACCAAACCAGAAACGATTCATGAGTTCATGAGCTTCCGAATCCATGCCGTCGAAGACATGAGAAATATCAGCACGTGCGCGTTGACGAGTCGTGTGCATGGCAAGTGGCGGCAACGCCAGCAGCTTTTCGCACCACGCGATGGCCTCGCCTGTTACCCGGTCTGCTGGATGCAACTCGTCAACAAGACCGAGTTCCAATGCCTGCTGTGGTGACACCAGTTGGCCCGGCACAGCAATTTTTTCTGCGGCTCTGGCACCGATTGCGTGTACCAGCGCAAGATAAATTACTTCCGGCAGAGGAAGGCCAACTTGCACTTCATTAAGTCCGATTTTGAAGTCCCCTTCTGCGGCAACGCGATAGTCGCAAAACAGGGCAAGCACGGCACCGCCTGCCGGGCTATGTCCTGTCACTGCCGCGGCAACTGGAATACTCGATTTGGCAAGATCTCGCAGCAGACCGAAGAAATCTTTCCAGAACTCACGCATTGCGTCTTCATCGAGCGTCAAAAGCTCAACCACATCGAGTCCCGCAGAAAACATGCCGGGCCGGCCCGAAAGAACCAGTGCACCCCAATTTTCTCGGTAGGCTGAAGCAATGTTTTCCCGTATTACTCGGACCATTTCCGGGCTCAATGCATTCACCGGCGGACGGTTGAAATTGAGCTCGAGTACCCGACCGTGATCAACGCGTTTTACAATTTCTGATATAGCATTCAATCGCTGTATTCCTTATCAACAACGCGCACAAGTTCCCTCAATAAACTGGTTGCATAACACCCTGCCGGTAACGAAAATTCCACAATAAGTTGGCCATCATCATGCTTATACCGAAGATCGCCCGGTATTGCACGCAGTGCACGCCGTGCGGCAGAAACTTTTGTAGCTTGAATACTGTCTGCAAGTTCCGCGAATTCCTTTACAGCTTTCTGCTCAAATAACGATGGTGCTGCCAGGTCGGTGTTCGCATAACACCCCCACAGAATTCCGCTGGTGTGCAAGTCGCCGGATTGCATGCGGGTTACCAAATCACTACTGCCATCGTTGCGAAACATGCTGTTTGAACCATCCAGTATGCAGACTTCATCATCCAGCAAGACTAGCCACGTTCTGTTTGCGACACGATCTGCCAGCACTTTGTTAAATAGGTAGCTGCGCGCTGCTGAAAGCGCCATCCCTACCTTACCACCCGCTTGCTGTTGTCTTGCAATGTGTGCGATAGCTGAGCGTACATTGGAAAGATTTTTTCCGAAGCGTTGCGG
>JAZFYH010000130.1:0-5307 GCA_036443475.1 Gammaproteobacteria bacterium
AAGGCGCCTTTTTTAATTCCCATAATATTTCGGGGGATTTATTAGCCGGTGTTACTAATCATCCGGAACCTTTCGACTTTCAGCTAGCGTGTAGCGCTAGTTACAAATCAAATTTAATCCCCTGTGCCAGCGGTAGCTCGGTTGACCAGTTAATGGTATTGGTCTGACGTCGCATGTATTGCTTCCACGCATCGGAACCGGACTCGCGCCCACCGCCGGTTTCTTTTTCGCCACCGAAGGCGCCGCCGATTTCCGCACCGGAGGTGCCGATGTTGATATTGGCGATACCGCAGTCGGATCCCACCGCGGAGAGGAACAATTCAGCGTGACGGATGTTCAGGGTGAACATGGCGGATGACAAACCCTGCGGTACGGCATTCTGCATGGCTATGGCGTCTTCGATCTTGCTGAAGGGAATAATGTAAAGAATCGGCGCAAACGTTTCGGTTTGCACTAACTCATGATCGTTACTCAGGCCGCGTACGATAGTAGGTTCCACGTACAGTTCGTCAGGAGTGACGCGTTTGCCACCGGTAACGATTTCACCGCCGGCTTTTTTAATGATCTCGACAGCATCTTCGAAGCCTTTGACGGCCGGCTCATTAATCATCGGGCCCATTAATGTGTCGGCATCCATGGGATTGCCGATGCGCACCTGTTTGTAGGCGGCTACTAGTTTTTCAGTGAGGTCATCGATAATGGATTCGTGCACCAGCAAACGGCGCGTAGAAGTACATCGTTGGCCGGCTGTACCGACCGCGCCAAATGCGATTGCGGGAATTACTATTTTCATGTCCGCACTGTCGTCCACAATGATGCAATTGTTACCGCCCAGTTCCAGCAGGCTGCGGCCCATGCGCTGGGCAACTTTATGACCGACCTTAGTGCCCACGGCGCAGGAACCGGTAAAAGACACCAGGTTCACACGCGTATCATTGACAAAGGTTTCGGCTATATCGTTCTCGGAAACAAACATGGAGAACACGCCTGGAAAACCGTGCTCTTCAAATACGTTGTTGCAGATGTTTTGCACGGCAACGGCGGTTAACGGCGTGTTGTGTGAAGGTTTCCAGACGGTGGCATTGCCACAAATAGCGGAAAGCATGGCGTTCCAGGCCCAGACAGCAACCGGGAAATTGAACGCACTGATCACGCCCACAATACCGAACGGGTGCCATTGTTCGTACATGCGGTGTCGTGGTCGCTCGGAATGCATGGTCAGGCCGTACAACATGCGCGACTGGCCCACGGCAAAATCGGCTATGTCGATCATTTCTTGCACTTCGCCATCGCCTTCGGCTTTAATCTTGCCGTTCTCCAAGGTCACCAGGCTGCCGAGCGCGTCTTTGTGTTTGCGCAGTTCTTCACCGATCAGCCGCACAAGTTCGCCGCGCTTCGGCGCAGGCACTTCACGCCAGTTTTCAAACGCCTCACGCGCTTCGCTGATGACTTTTTCGTAATCGGCTGCACTGGCCAAATACACCGAGGCGATTTTTTCGCCAGTGGCCGGATTGATGGAATCGATGGTTTTACCTTCACCTTTAGCCCAGCCGGATTTTGCCGACCACAGACCGAAATTGAGTTCCTTGAGGCCCAGCGAACCGAGAATGGCAGATACATCTTGCATTTTATATCAACTCCCTAACCTTGCGGTTTACCAAGTTTTAATTAAATTCTTTACCTTGCGAGATTTATGCCTATGTCTAAAACTTTCTATAGTGGCCGAAATTTTGTGAGGTTTTACCTTTGTTTTAAAATAATGCTTAAGCGACGATAAAGGCCTGCTTAAATACCTTGTTTTGCAGCTTCGCCAGTCAATACGTGTTCGGCCGCGACGCGCCCGTGTTTGTCACGTACAAAGGCTTCACCGAATCGGTTGGTTAAAACATTAGCAAGCTCGAATTGCTCCTGTTTCACAAAACCCTTGTACTGGTCAGGGTTTGTCAGAACTTCGTCAACCACAGCACAAACACCCGCACTGGTGGTGATCTGTATCGCGGACCACAGGCGGTCGTTGATCATCTGTGGGAATACCTTATTAATATAAGTTTCTTCAATGACGTTGCCGTTTTGTTCCCCACACACCGAAACGTAAATATAAATCACGTCCTGCACGGTGCGAGGAATGGCTTTTTCCAGTATGCGTTTCAACGTTTCCCGGTCATGATTCAAATCCAGGTCGTTCATGAGGAAACGCATCAGGTAACAATGTCCGGGATAACGCATGGTTTTGTAGGTCAAGTTCTGAACCTTGCCTTGCCAGGTTTCGCCCAATGAGCCCAGGCCACCGGAAGTATTAAACGCCTCCAGCTCTTCACCATCTATGTGCAGGGTTTCCAGACCTTCAAGTGGTTGGAACACGGCCGGCTCGCCGTGCTCAATGCCGTAACAGGGATTGCCGTATTCATTAATAAGGCCATCCGACGACCAGGTCAGCGAGTATTTCAGCATATTACTCGGATTTTGCGGCAGGGCACCTACACGAAGCTTTACGTCGTGCACCGTATCAAAGTGTTTCATTAACGAGTTTGCGGCAATACTAATGAAACCCGGTGCCAGCCCGGATTGCGGCACAAATGCTTTGTTCGCACCCTGCGCGCATTTCATGACTGCGCGGGTCACTTCTACGTCTTCAGTAAGATCAAAGTAGTGAATGTTTGCCTGGCGTGCGACTTCCGCGACCCCTGGGTTGCAGAAAAAAGGCAGGCCGGAAATTACCGCGTCGACAGGATGCGCTTTTAAATGCGCGGCTAGCGCTTCCGGTTTGGCGGCGTCCACCTCGAACGCGTGCACAGTAGCCAGGCCGTGCGCCGCAACTGCATTGTTCGCGGCTTCGCCATTGACATCGGCAATGTCGACATTGTAGTCACCACTGGAAGCCAACAGACCTCCAAGCAATGAACCGATTTTCCCCGCCCCCAGTACCAGAACCCGATGCATGTGCCGCTCACTCCGTGGTGGTTGACGTTTTTCCCCGTTGCGGTTGCCTTAGCCCCGGTGGGAGAGCGCGCATTTTGCCAACTTGGCTCGAGAGTTACCAGCCGCACGGCTATAGGCTGCTTTTTCCGGGGCTGGCGAACGTGTAGGATTGCTGTCCCCATGAAAGATCGCAATATAACAAACTGGTATCCCACCAGCTGGCAGGGGAAAACCGCCGGGCAACAACCCCTTTACGCCGACCAGGCGGAGGTCGATCGCGTTCTCGCGCAGCTGTCAAAAATGCCTCCGTTAGTTACCTGGGGCGAAATTGAATCACTGAAAAAACAGCTGGCGGAAGCAGCCAGGGGCGAGAGGTTCCTGTTGCAGGGCGGCGATTGCGCCGAGAGTTTTGAAGATTGCCGGCCGGATACTATTGCCAACAAACTGAAAATTCTGCTGCAAATGAGCGTGGTGTTGATCCACGGCATGCAGAAACGGGTCATACGGGTCGGCCGCATTGCCGGGCAATACGCCAAGCCGCGCTCCGCGGATATAGAAGAACGCGATGGCAAGGCTTTACCCAGTTACCGCGGCGATCTCATCAACCGTGCACCGTTTACCGAAAAGGACAGAAAACCAGACCCGCACTTATTGTTGCGCGGTTACGAACGTGCCGCCATGACATTGAATTACGTTCGCGCCATGGGCGAAGGCGGGTTTGCGGATCTGCATCACCCGGAGTACTGGCAGCTGGATTTTGTGAAAGATTCACAGCTAGAAAAAAACTACCGCCACATTATTGAGACTATTCGCGAGTCACTGAGCTTTGCAGAAACCGTTTCCGGCAGAAAAATCCAGGAAGCGGGTCGTGCAGATTTTTATACCAGCCATGAGGGTTTACACCTTTTATATGAGCAGGCCCAGACACAATATGTTGAAGAGGTCGATCGGTGGTACAACAACTCCACGCATTTTCCCTGGATTGGTGTTCGCACCGCACACCCGGACGCGGCACATGTGGAATTTTTCCGCGGCATTGCCAACCCTGTGGGCGTAAAAATCGGCCCCGACACTACTGCCGACGAAATCAGCCAGCTAGTAGATATTCTGAATCCTGACGACGAAGCGGGGCGATTAACTTTGATTCATCGTTACGGCTACCGGCAGGTAGAAGAAAAACTCCCGATTCTTATTGAAGCGGTGCGCAGAACCGGCAAGACCGTGTTGTATTCCTGTGATTCAATGCATGGCAATACCGAGATTGCCAGCAACGGTCTGAAAACCCGTCGCTTTGAAAATATTCTTTCGGAACTCAATATCGCGTTTGCCGTGCATAAATCAGAAGGCAGTCATCTTGGCGGCGTGCACGTGGAATTGACCGGTGAGAACGTGACCGAGTGTACCGGTGGTGCCCGCGGCCTGACCGATGACGACCTGGAGCGCGCCTACAAAAGCCAGGTCGACCCGCGCTTGAACTACGAGCAGGCACTGGAAATGGCAATGCAAATAGCGGAAAAGTAATAAGTATTTCTTAAAACGATTATTAAGACCACCACGGATTTACAAATATCTTCAGCCTGATAATATTTTTAACGCCAACATTCTGTATTGATCTTGCTGGTTGTATTGATCGGCATTAGGGAGGGATCATGAAATCTAGCCTGTTGCGGCTTATCGCCACGATTTTCGCTATTTATATAGGATTTAGTTCTGCGAGCTTCGCGGAAGGTGTCACCGTTTCCGAAGAAAAACGGCTGGAAATGACAGCACGCCTGTTACGCATAGGCATGGGCAACAAATATACTTTTAGGGAGCTCGGCCCGCCAACCGCCGGTAGAGGAGATCTAGAATGATCAATCGCTTGTGTGCGTTTGCCGTTTTGGCATGTCTTAGTTTTGCTGCAACTGCAGAAATTCCACTTACTGATTTTACAAAACATTCACTTTTTTCAACTGTCAGAATCTCACCTGATGGAAGATATTTTGCCGCCACGGCACCCGTAAAGGGCAAAGATAATCTTGTCGTTATAGAACGCGCGACTATGAAACCGACCATGAATTTGGGGATGCGCGCATTTGAAGAGGTCGGCGAGTTTACCTGGGTTACTAATGAAAGATTGATTTTCCGCACACAAAGGAAATTCGGTTCCTTAGATCGACCATTGCCAACCGGTGATTTGTACGCGGTTGATTATAATGGCCACAATCAAGTGCAGTTATTAGGATGTGCAGAAAACTCTGTTTGCATTGAATTTGGAATTGACATCGTGGACATACTTCGCGATGAACCGGGTTCAATAATTGCTACACAATTCAAGGGTGGCGGTAAAGCTAATGCTTCTAAGATCAATATTCGCTCCGGAAAAGCGATTAACGTAGGTAGCACACC
>JAZFYH010000131.1:0-14596 GCA_036443475.1 Gammaproteobacteria bacterium
CGCCCTACTTCTGGCAAATCAATATTCTTGGGTACGCCTTCCATCAGTACCCGGGTGACATCATTAAGTAATCGAAAACTGGACAGCAGAATCAGGGCGCTAATAAAGAGTGATAATAAGGCGTCAATAGGTGTCCAACCCGTTAACCATATAACAATACCGGCGACTAACGCGGCAACAGAACCAAGAAGATCACCCATAACATGCAACCATGCTCCCCGCACATTTAAATTTTGCTCGCCGCGGTGCAATATCCAGGCGGCGCCAACATTAATTATCAATCCGATTGCCGCAACCAACATAATTATCGTTCCGTCGATTGCATGAGGTGTACGTAACCGGTCAATGGCGGTGATAGCGATCGCTATCACAATCCCCACCATCAATAGAGCATTGATCAGCGCACCCAATATCTCTGCACGCTTCCAGCCATATGAGTGCCGTGCTGAAGGTGGGCGCTTGCTCAGCCACGCCGACAAAGCGCCGATTGCCAAGGCAGCCGAATCCGTGAACATATGACCGGCATCGCTTAATAACGCCAGCGAACCCGATAGCCAGCCCGCCATGGCTTCAACGACCGCAAAAGCAGTAGTGAGTATCAACGCCAGTATCAAGCTGCGTTGGCTTGAGCTAGCGCCATTATTGGAATGCGAGTGATTGTGGTCGGGCATAGTTGTTTTCCAGTGAATAAAGCGGTCAGTACCCTTTTCTTATTATCCTCACGTATTTCAATCCGTGTCTTCCGCCCCCGTGATCAACCTTGCCCCAAGGCCGTAGGTCAGGTACTGCCATAACCAGCGAAAGGAAATAATCAGCGGACTGGGGATGCCGATTAAAAAATAAATATGCGCGATGCCCCAGACCCACCAGGCGAGCAGGCCTTTGAGACGAATAAACGGAAACTCGATAACGGCGGATTTGCGGCCGATGGTGGCCAAGTTACCGGCATGCCGGTATTTAAACGGCTGTGCATCCATGTGCCCTGTTAATCTTGCTTTAATGACTTTCGCTACGTGGCGCCCTTGTTGCTTAGCCGCGGGCGCAATGCCGGGAACCTGTTTGCCAAGTTGATCGTAAACCAGGGCGGCGTCACCGATTACAAAAATGTCCGGGTGATTGAGAATGGATAAATCGGGTTCGACCATTACCCTACCCGACTGGTCCGTGTCGGCGTTCAGCCATACACCCGCAGGTGACGCCGCCACACCCGCGGCCCAGATCACATTTGCGGCCGCCACACGTTCTTCGCCCAGCAAAACACCGTCAGCATCGCATTGCGTGACCATGGCATTCAAACGGACTTCAACCTCGAGTTTCTCCAGGGAATATTTTGCGTAGTCCGATGAAGATTCCGTAAAGGCCGGCAGAATGCGCGGGCCCGCTTCCACTAATAGAATGTTAGCGCTGCGCGGATCAATGCGCCGGAAATCCGCGGCCAAAGTATGGTGCGCCAATTCGGCAATAGCACCGCCCAGTTCCACGCCGGTCGGGCCGCCGCCGACAATGACAAAACGCATCAAACGTTTGCGTTCGTCTTCATCATGGGTCATTTCCGCTTGTTCGAATGCGATCAGCAAACGGCGACGAATCAATGTCGCGTCATCAATACTCTTTAGTCCCGGCGCCGCCGGTTCCCAGTCGTCATGACCGAAATACGCATGTTTGGCGCCGGTGGCGACAATAAGATAATCAAAATCGACCTGGGTTTCCGAAAGAAGCACCTGTTTTTGTTCGACATCCACGCCGTGTACTTCATCCAGCAGAACCTGCACATTGTCCTGCCGACTTAAGACGGAACGAATCGGCCAGGCGACATCCGACGGCGGCAACCCGGCGGTCGCGACCTGGTAAAGCAAGGGCTGGAATAAATGGTAGTTGTGGCGATCAATCAGTAGGATATCCACCGCCGTACGCGCGAAGGCCTTTGCCGCAAACAATCCACCAAAACCGGCGCCAAGGACCACAACCCGTGGCCGGCCCTTATTACTTTTCTCTGTCGTTCGCATCGCATAAGTATATGCGCCGCGTCTTTCCCGGCCTATTCCTGAGTACCGGTTTTTGCGGTGAAGGCTGACTATTCAGTATTGTCCGCCGCGAAGGCAATAATTGTTCTACCCAGCTCGCTGGATAATAGGGAATCAATCTTATTGAACAACCGCGTACGCACTGTTGCTTTCTCTGTGCCTGCAACCTTTAGCGGCCATTCTTTTATGCCAAGCGAGTTAGTTTCGTAATCAAGTAAGGAAAATACCAGCCGGCCTCGTATCCAGAACCAGCCGTCTGTTTTCGGAAGCAATTCATATTCAAGTTCTGCGCGAGCCGTGTACTGTCCGGAATAACTCACAGTCATACCCGAATTAGCCACTGCGCCCGCCAGTAATTCATTTACCATTCGCGGGTTTTCCCCTACTGCCTGGATACGGATGGTCATGCGCGCAAAGAGTTCCGCAAGATCCGCCTCGAGTTCCCCGAGCGCGTACCGGGTGGGTAGTGCTTGTCCTGTGTGCGACACAATCGTGTAATAACGATTCGATGCCGCACGCTGATATTGACTATCCACTGCCCGGCTGGCTGCGGCAATTTTCGCGAACAGGTTTTCAGATGCTTGTGATTGGGCAATGAATTGACGCGTTTTGTCATCCAGCACTTGCATTTCGCCGCGCAGACTGGTTGCCGCACGTTGGCGCGATAACATGGCAAACGCGTAGTAGTTATTAGTATCCGGGTCCAGCCAGACGTCTGAAATCTCCACACCGGAAATCACTTCATCGGTTGTTGCGATAACATTCCGCGAAATGTTTGCCCGGGATTCCGTAGTTTCCTCTTCCTGTGAAGAACTTGAGCTGAATGCCGTTGAATCCGTGGTGAACTCGCTAACCCGTACCTTGAAGATTTTTGCCAGGTCGGCCCGCGCACGATCTTCTGCAGCCGCACGTTCCTTCGCCATACCGTGGCCGGTCAGGTATTGTTCAGAGGGAAAATCCGGATGCAGGTTGTCCACCCATTCCGGCCGCTTGTCTGAAACACGCGGACCGGCGCAGCCTGCCAGACTCGTCAAAATCAAAATTACAAACAATTTTTGCACTCGGTTCATAGTCGTATCCAGTTTCAGAGTCCTGTCCGGTGGTGCGAGATGACGATTTGTTTGCCGCCCTTCACTTCAACCTGTTTGAGCCGCCCAACATTTCTTTCCCTAATATTGATCGTTACATCGTGTACTCCTGCAGGTAAGGATAGGCGCGTAATATAAATTGTGTCGGGCAGGGTTCGCCAGCTGCGAGTATCGGCATTTTCAAACAACGCACCTGCAATATTAATCGCAAGCTCAAGAGTCTCACTTTCTTTGCCAGCCTGATTCGCTACCGCGTTTTTTATTACGTTTCGTGCAATGGCTTTAGCGATAAGACCGGGAAGTTCCGCTTGCAAGGTTCGTTGGGAGGCGCTGCGGATGGAATCGACGGCGAAACCCTGGGCTCTTTTTCCACCCGATGACAATACCGCGCCGCCCCCATGTGAGGGCCGCACCTGCAATTTAGGCAGGGATATGCGATACAGCTTGCCGCTTTCAGGATCCTGGGTTAACGAAGAGTATTCCAGCCGTTTCGGCGCAAGACCACTACTCAATATCAGTATGATTTCGCCATGGGAAGGATCAATTCCCGGATCGTTTATTCCAAATCTGTTACGAAACTGCCCGGCTTCCTCTTCCGCACCCAACGTGTCAGCCAGGTAAATCAGCCGCCGCTTAAGGTCCATGGGTATCGATACGCCATAATTCTTATTATTGTCATAGACCTCGAGTGCCTTTCTATAGGCGATTAAGGCGTCACTCAGTTCGCCCCGGCCTTCAAAAATCACCCCAGACAGATAGCGCGCAAACGCATCGCCACCGTGTTTTGCCAGGCCATCCCGCCCTACTCGTCGCAGTAGCAAGTCTATTTGCAACGCTTCAACCCGTGCATCGTCCGAGCGATCAAGTTCAAGATAATTTACGGCTTGGAACGCGTGCACCTGCAAACGCTCGAAATCATCAGCACGATACCTTCCGCTCACTTCACTAAGTATGATGCGCCCGGCAGATCCGGAAACACTGATGGGTTCCAACTGTTCCATCAATACTTTAGCCGAGTCAAAACTTGCCGCGCTTTCGGTAAAGTCGCCGTTCATTCTTGCCAGCATACCGCGCTCCATGTAATACAATAGTTTGTTACGCGACCCGGTGGCGACAGATTCCAACTGAACAAGTGCCCCTTTCGGATCCTGCCGTGCGAGACTGTATTCAACACCCTGTAGAACGTCCGTATAAACTACGCAGCCCGCCAGGATAGACAAGCCGGCCAGCGTCAGACCGAAGTGTTTAAACCATCGCAATGCGCGCAAGACGCAAACCCGTTAGACCATACTTCGTCATTTTTAAGGACGAAAGCGGCTGCGTTCTATGAATTTCTTGATCTTTTTCTGACCAACCCATGCTTTGCGATTGTCCGTCATGTCGACCAGGTTCAGGTCGACCTGGTAATACGTCACCTGGTCACGGCGTTCAGTATCGATGATGGTATTAATTGTTCCTATCAACATGTAATCCGCGCCAAGCTCTTCGCCGGCTACGTTTCTAGTTGACTCACTGGCATGCACATCCTGATCCTTGCGTTCATCCCGAACCTGGCCACGTTCTCCGGACGAGGCGACAAAATCAACCCGCCCGGAATTGATTAATGCGCGCTCTATGTCGCCGATAAATGCCTGTACGGCAATATGCTCATGACTCAAATTGCGAATCTGCCCGACTATCACTGCAGGCTTCAGTCCGTTGGTACGCAAGAATTGATCAATCCACGGTCGCGCCAGCATATCGTTTATCATTTCTTCTGATACCAGTCGCGAATCGGTATCGTTCCACACGCCGCTGAGATCAGTAACCTCTTCCGGCGAAATTCGTTCGACTGTGGTGCCGCAACCGGTAAGTATCAAGGCAAGAGTTAAACCGTAAAAAACTTGCTTGACTGATCTGGTCATGATCAATTCTCCTGCACTATGCGATCAAAAATGTTATCTGCGTTCTGGAGTATATGCGTACGCAATTCGGCATTCAGGTAGTTCGCGTTTTCAATAACGTCTTTGAATCCGCGCATATCCAGTTCCGCCAGACTCCAAACGTTTTCAGTTTTTTTGTCACGCCAGTTGGCAATAATACTGACCGAGCTAAGATTCTGTTCGGTTAAGGTTGTAATCTGGCGCGAAAAAATTTGTTCATTGGCAACATTCTCATCTGTCGCGTTGGCCGAGGAAAAGTCGTCTGCCAGCTGTGTAAGATAAGTGGACAGAAACCCTGCAATTTCAGCGCGCGCCCGGTTATCGGCGACGGCACGCTGCAAGGACAGATCGTTCATCGGTTCCGCCGATCCGCGACCATGCACCAATCGTCCGTCACGGTTTTTCAAGGCTTGATATCCTTTGTTAACCCAGTCGGGTGCCCGTTTAACATTAAGGTCGCTTTTTACGCGTGTATTACCGGAACATCCCGCAACGAGGACACCGGCCAGTAGAATCAACAATAAATATCGTATGCCGTGTTTCATTTCTGTCTCCCTATGCGCCACCGCACATCCGTTTAAACATATCATCAGTTCTTCGACACTTTTCCCGGTTGCGTGTTCAATCACCGGATTTCCAAAAATATTCATCAAAATCGCGCGGTTCGAGCCAGTATTGTTTCACAACCCGGGCGTGCATAAATACCACGACCGCCGCCTCCAGCAGGACTTTTTGACGCCGCCGGGACGCAGATCCCTCAATGAAAGAAATTCTTCCCTTACCCATTTAAGACCCGGTACCAGGCTAATTTTATTTCACCCACAGTGCATATATGTGCATGGCCCACGAACCGTGCCCGACCCGCCTTGCAGCTCTGGCGACCGGGTCATTCACGTATTTCCCGTTCTGCGGCCAGGCGCTTCGCTTAGGGCATTATGATCAATATTTGCCCCCGGTTGGTGTTTCTCACTCATCCTGTTCGTTTGCAGCTGCGCGGCAGTGTTGCTCGGACGGTTGCACGTTCCTGGCCAGTTCCTGCAGTGTTTCGTTGACCGCACGCTGAAACGCCTGCGCAATGTCGCCATCCCCGGTTACGGTCTGATTTGAACCGGCCTTAATCGAGTGTTTATCGTCTTCACAATACAACTGCCCCGCTAGTTGTATGTGCACCACGGGATCTGAAGAATCGCTGGTCACAATATAGAACTCCCGCAATTCCAACATTAGCGTTCGATTTGCCGATTCAAGCGCCCGCTCTGTCATCACTTGTTCATACAACCGAGTCGATTCCAGCGCATGGCTCACGAGTGTTTCAAACAGTTCGGGTAAATGCTCCTGCCAGCGCAAGCTGGCATGCCGGCGCATACGCGCATCTTCGTCGAGTATCAGCACCGTGTCTGTATCCAATCCCGGTACCGCTTGCAGCGAAACCTTTAATGACCCCTGCGGTATTGTGTCTTGTTCGAGCTCGACCGATGGACTGCGCAGCCAGATAACCTCCACTGGCGGTTCGTCTGAAGTCAAAAGACCGCAGCCGCCGCACATTATGCAGGGTAAAACTGCTGTAATGGCAAATCGATGCTTCATCATTTAACGCAGAGCCTCGACTGTGTCTTGTTGCTGTTGGTAGATCAGGCGTGACGGATTTTCGCGTAATTCATTCGCGAGTTTTTCCAATGCCCGCATGGCACTTCTGGTATCCGCAATCAGGGCAGGCGTCTGGCCAAGACCCTGCTGGAAAAATGACGTCATTGCAGCGTCGCTATCAACGGTCCACCGTTCAAACTGTGCGGTTGTCACCGCGAGGTGCGCGGCCGTGGCCCGTAAATCGGCAACCGCTGCAATAATATCAGGCTCCATTGTATTCAGAGTGCCGCTTAACTGCTGCAGCGTTGTTCGCAGCTCGTTCAAGGTGTTCGTCAACACAACTGGAACATCTTGCTCGGCTAATTCTGCCGAAATTGAATCCAGGTTCTGCAGCAAATCTTGGAACGATGCCTGATTTTGTTCGCTGACAAAACCTTCTGCCTTACTCAATAGTGATCCGACCTGATCAATCACTTTCGGCGTGCTTTCCAGTAATGCGTTGAGCCCCGCCCGGCGCGATGGTAAAACCGGAACGTCTTGTTCACCTACAGCAACAAGATCCGGATAATCGCCCGCATCAGACGCTAAATTGATATAAGCGACGCCAGTGATACCTTGATATGCCAGTGCTGCATAGGTTCCTGTGGTTATCGGGGTCGATCTACGCACATCAATGTCAACAACCACCGTTGTTGGATCGTTTGCGGCTAAATCAATACGCACGACGTGCCCGACTTCGACACCCAGAAACCGCACTGGTCCTTCAACAGGTAAACCGCTTACATCGTGATCAAACAATATTTGGTAACGCAGATAAGGTTCCCGATCTTCATCGCCACCAAACCAGATCAAGGTTAGCAGCGATAAACTTAAGGTAACGATTACGAAAATACCCACTGATAAGTAACGTACATTTTCATTCATTCACGTATCCTCCCACTCAAGGCCCGGGCCATCCGGGGATCGTGAAAATACCGTTGTATCCACGGCGTGTCGTCATTCAAAAATGAGTCCACGGTACCCACTTTCGCTTTGCCGTTAACGAGCACGGCGAGCCGGTCGCACACCTGTGACAGAGTGTCCACGTCGTGAGTAATCATGACAACGGTAAGATCCAGGGATTGTTTTAAATGCTCAATCAGTTGATCAAAATCTGTGGCGCTGACTGGATCAAGCCCCGAGGTCGGCTCGTCCAGGAAAAGAATTTTGGGCTCCAGCGCTAGTGCCCTGGCCAGCGCCGCGCGTTTTACCATTCCGCCGGATAATTCCGACGGGTATTTGTCGGCGGCGGAAACGGACAAACCGGCCATTTTTATTTTAAGTTCGGCAAATTTGCGTCGTGTTGAGACGGGCATATTTGAGTGCAGGGCTATGGGTAATTCGACGTTTTGACGTACCGTCAAGGCGGTAAACAGCGCGCCGCCCTGAAATAAAACACCGATATCCCGCGACGGCCGGCGTTGGAAACACATCGGTTTTTGGTCGAGAACCTTGATATCGCCCGACTGCGGGTGACGCAGTCCCAGTATGCTGTGCAGTAAAACTGTTTTTCCTGATCCCGATCCGCCGACTATGCCGAAAATCTCGCCACGTTGAATTTCGAGACACAGTTGATCGTGTACACGTTGCAACCCGAATTGGTTAACAAGATTATATACGCTGACAACCACGTCGCTCATAGGTCAAACATCGAATAGAAAAACGCGAATATCGCGTCCACAACTATGATCAGGACAATACTCTGCACGACCGCAAGCGTCGTCTTGGCTCCGAGGTCTTCAGAAGAGCTACTGACCTGCATGCCGCGCAAGGTTCCAACTGCAGCGATCAGAACCGCAAAAACCGGCGCCTTGGCAAGACCCATGAACAGGGTTTTCAGATCGGCCACCTCACTGACGCGGTTCAGATATTGGGCAGGAGAAATATCGAGCGTCGCCGATGCAATGACCAAGCCGCCGCCGATACCGGCCAGGTTTGCCACGATAGTGAGCAGGGGCATTGCAATTACCAGCGCCACCACCCGCGGTGCTATTAATACTAAATTCGGGCTTAGTCCCAGCACGCGTAATGCGTTCACCTCTTCGTTGAGCTTCATGACACCGATCTGGGCGGCAAAGGCGCTGCCGGATCGGCCCGCCAGCATAATGGCGGTCAATACCACACCCATCTCCCTTAGCATTGAATCTGTCACGAAATCAACGACAAAAATTTGCGCGCCAAACTGCTCAAGCTGGGAGGCGCTCTGATAAGCAAGAATCACACCGATGAGAAATGCGATGAGTGCAACCAGGGGAATAGCTTTTAGTCCCGTCACATCCAGTTGACGAATTGTTTCCCGCAAGGCGATCCGCGACGGTCGACGAATACCGTCCAGAATTGCATGCGTGATAAACCCGATATCCTCGACCAAGTCGACGACATGGCGTCCGACTGCAGCGATTGCATCGGTTACACCATGCAGCTCCTCTTCAAGCGGTGCATCCAGACCCATTTGCCCGTCGGTATTGATTGCCGTGATTTGTTTCAAAAATTTGAAGTGCGCGGCTCTAAATCCGACAAAATCGACTTGTTTCCCCTGTTCCTCAAATCGTTTTGACGACTCGAATAAAATCCATGCACCGGCAATGTCGATATTTTGCAATCCGCCGCAGCTATATTCCACGGCACCAAGATCGCCCGGCTGCACCTCGTTCAACGCCTGTTCAAGCGTTTCAACATTCTCGAATACCCAGTCGCCTTGTAAGCGAACGGTAAAGGTGTCGTCACGCGGCCCGGTGGTAAAGAATTCGACATTTGCCATCTTGGATCAGCCACCCCCCGGCATAACTCGCGGTGATTCCCGTATCGTCAATATTCAGCTTACTGTATTTTTGAGCGATGAGCCGCTTTCGTGCGCGCCGGCTGGTTCGATTCGCTATTGGCCGTAAGGCATAATGCTATCTGAACGAGACAATGATTATGAAAAATATCCGGACACTGGTTCAACAATACGCCGCGGATTTACCGTTAAAACAAGCCAGCACGCCGCCCAGCGCCTGGTATATGGATGCGGGCGTTGCGACTTTGGAGAAAGATGCCGTTTTTGGCAGCACTTGGCAAATGGTGGCGCGGCTGGATCAGTTGCAAGAAAAAGGCGCGTATGTCACGGCAGATGTGGCTGGTGAACCCATTGTGGTGGTGAAAAGCGACGCAATACGTGCTTTTTATAATGTGTGCCGGCATCACGGTGCAAAAGTCATGAACGGCCAGACGGGTTGCCAAAAGACCCTCACCTGCCCTTATCACGGCTGGACCTATTCCCTCGACGGTGAGTTGATCCACAACACTTTTTTTGACGAAGTCGAAGGTTTTGATAAATCGCAGAATGGACTGAAACCTGTTCGCGTGGAAACTTGGGAAAACTGGGTGTTCGTCAACCTGAATCCCAATGCGCCAGATCTAAAAACAAGTTTCGGTAGTTTTTATGATCGGTTCGTGTCGTTAAAACTTGGTTTGTTGCATTTTTGGACACGACGGGAATACCGGCTGGAAAGCAACTGGAAAGTATTCGTCGACAATTATCTTGACGGCGGCTATCACATCCCGTTTATTCATCGCGGCTTGAGCAGTGTTCTGGATAATCCTGAATACGTTATCGAAGCCGTGGACAGTCATTGCCTGCAAGCCTGCCCCATGGCCGAAGCGAATACCGAAACCGCTAAGGTACGGGAAGGCAAAACCGCATGGTATGTCTGGCAATATCCGAATTTCATTATAAATGCCTATGAGGGTGATGATGGCGTCAAGATTATGGACACGAATTTGGTTCTGCCCGACGGACCTGAAGGTTGCCTCGTCATTTGTGACTACTGGTACCTGGATGTCAGTGACAGCGCGAAAGATTATAACGACGAAGGCGTGCGCATTGCGGATGAAATCCAGACTGAAGACATGGGAATTTGCGCGTCTGTGCAGCGCGGACTGAATTCCAGGTCTTACGACACCGGGCGGCTTTCCGCCCAAAAGGAAGCGGGTGAATACTTATTTCATCAGTTACTCTACAAAGATCTGATTCGAAAGTTGGATTAGGTGGTCACATGAAACTCTACTACGCAGAAACCGGTAACCCACGCAAACCTTGTGCAGTGGCAAAATACCTTGGGTTACCTGTTGAGTACGTGCATATCGATTTAAGTAAGGGAGAAAACCGGACTCCCGAGTATCTTGCGATCAATCCCAATGGCAAGGTACCCGCGCTGACCGATGGTGACTTCATGTTGTGGGAAAGTAACGCGATTATGATTTACTTGGCGCAAAAAGCCGATTCCGATCTTTGGCCAACGGATATCAAAACCCAAGTCGATATTTTACGCTGGCTACATTGGGAAACCGCCCATTTTTCCCGTCACGGGGGTCGGCTTTGTTTTGAGCATTACATTAAAAAGAGTTTTGGTCTGGGTGAACCGGACCCTGATGAGGTGACAGACGCCAGTAAGTTTTTTGACCGTTTTGCACGAGTACTGGACACGCATCTCAAGGGTCGAAACTACTTGGTTGCTGATCGCCTGACGGTGGCGGATTTCGGGGTAGCCGCTTACTTGCCTTTTGCAGAAAAGGCGCAATTACCACTTGAGGAATTTTCCGAAATAAACCGTTGGCATAACAAGCTGCTGGAAATACCGGCTTGGAGGGAACCGTTCCCCAACTCTTAATGCCGCTGTTTTAACTGCTCGCTAATCACCGGTCGGCTTAACGTCTGCTCCTTCTATCATCAACATGACTGTGCACTCGGGCGCACGGGTCTTGTGCATGACGCCTTTGGGCACGGTGACGCCTTGTCGCGGGTTCAGCTCACAGGTCTGGCTTTCAACATCCACGAACAGCTTGCCGGAGACCACGTAAAAGAATTCGTCCTCGCCATCATGCTTATGCCAGTGGAACTCGCCCTGCACGATGTTCTAACGCATCACGCAGTTGTTCACCTTGCACAGCGTCTGGTTGAACCAGTCTTCTTCGTATTGGTCCACCAGCTTCTGCACATCAATGTGTTGCAGCATATAGAAGCCGATATCGGTATGAATGTCGTAGGCAGTATGTTCAAGCATGATCGGTCTCCATTCGTGCGTATGTTCACGTTTTGCGTGGCTGCATTGTTTTCGGTTTCAGAATCAAGATGTTGCCAATGGTCAGTAAAATCACACCTGCAACGTTCAATAACTGCCAACTGTAGGCCTCAAAAAATGTTGAGACAACCAGCGCCACCAACGGAAACATAACTGACGTATACGAGGCGCTGGTTGGACCGGCGAGTTTCACCACCTGCATATACAAGGCAAACGCCAATACCGACCCCATGATCGCAAGATAAAGTAACGACCAGATATACGAAGGCGTGATCACCACTTCAAAGCCAGGGTTGGAAACCAGCAAGTATGTTCCGCTTAAAATCGCTCCAAACAGCATGCCGTAGGAATTCAGGGTGAGGATAGGCAGCTGGTTGGAAAGAATTTTTGCTGCCAGGAAGTTGCCTAATGACACTACCCAGGCGGCCGCAATGACGAAACCTGCACCGAGCAGCAAATCTTGATCAATGGACTGCACAGCGATCTCGCGATGAAAAACCAACGCCAGGCCCACTATGCCCATGCTGGCTGCAATAACTTTTTGTGCGCTGATGGCTTTCCGAAAAAACAAGACTTCATTCAATAAATTGAAGATCACCGTAACACTGAAAACGAGCGCCACCAGGCCGGAAATCAGGTACTCCGTGCCCTTGTAAGCAAGAATGTAATTAAAGCCAAAGAAAAGCGCACCCATCATCAGCAGACTTGGCAGATCGTTCCAGCAAACGGCGAGTTTGCGCCGTGTTGCAATCAACAGCCCAAATAGAATTGCTGCGGCCAGCGCAAACCGTATAGCCACCGAAAACACCGGGTCAGTACCGTTAGTTTGCAGCTTGATCGCGTACCAGGTCGTGCCCCAGACCAGTACGACGCTGGAAAAGCACAACCAAAGTGTCAATTGGTTTCGTGGTATTGCCAACTTACTTCCTCAGAAATCATTGTTGCGTACCAGTTTAGGAACTTGTAACGAAATATCTGGCCATTTTCAGACCTCATACTCAATTTGTTTACATGTGCTCATCTAGCCGGCCATACTCAGGTAACCCACGCCCGATAACAAGCGTACAATTACGAAAATTAATCACACCAAACGTGCGTTTAGTTCACATCAAATAATCGACATGTTGTACACATTACTTGCAGACCTGTTTCTGATCATTCACGGCTTGTTTATCCTGTTCGTGATTGCCGGTGGCCTCTTGGTGTTCTGGAAACGCTGGATTGCCTGGCTGCACGTTCCGGCTGCCTTATGGGGGGCACTGATTGAATTCCTGGGCTGGATCTGTCCGCTGACCTACCTGGAAAATGATTTACGCCACGCGGCTGGTGCACTGGGTTACAGTGGCGGATTTATTGCACATTATCTGCTGCCCATCGTTTACCCGGCGGGTCTAAATTCGACTATGCAGTGGCTGCTCGGCGTTCTCGTAATTGGTGTCAATCTAGTGATTTACGGGTTCATCCTGGCTCGAACACGAAATTTTCCAGGCTCAAATTAATTCACGCCCGGATACAGGCCGAATCACCCCCCTGTTCTTGCAATATGGAATCTTTTAAACTATATTTCAATTATTATTGAATTATTGAAATATGAAGGTTGCCATGCGCCTACAACTTGCCCTGAATGTTCCCGATCTCGAGACAGCGGTCGATTTTTACAGCCGATTGTTTGATACGAAACCCCACAAGATGAGACCCGGTTACGCGAATTTCGTTGTCGACGAACCACCGCTCAAACTAGTGCTATACGAAAACCCAAACGCCGACGAAAAACTGAACCATCTTGGTGTGCAGTACCTGGACCCGGCCCCGTTGCGCGTAACCGGCAAACGATTGCGTGAGGAAGGGTTGGTAGACCTGGATGAACCCGACACGGTTTGTTGTCATGCACGCCAGGAAAAATTTTGGACTGTGGCGCCGGATGATACGCGTTGGGAGTTCTACTTCATCAAGGATGAAAACCCCCAGGTACGCAAGCTTGCGGAACATTGCTGCGCTGCAGGTGGGCTTTGAAATGCGGCAGACTGCTGTACTAACTGCACTGTCCGGTCTTGCCCAGGAAAACCGTTTGAAGATATTCCGCGCATTAGTTCAGGTCGGGCCGGACGGCATGACAGCCGGAAAAATCGCTCGCAAACTGAAGCTGGCCGCCTCGGCGTTTTCGTTTCATGTTGCACACCTGGAACGCGCTGCATTGGTCAATTCAACCAAACAGGGACGCCAGATTATTTATTCCGCGAATTATAAAACCATGAACGGCCTGGTCGTTTACCTGAGGAAAAATTGCTGTGCAGGCAGCAAATGCCGTACGACTAGTCGCTCTTGAATTCTGTTTCCTTATGACTGCCGTCGCAGAACGGCTTGTTATTCGACCCCCCGCAACGGTACAAGGCAATCTTTATCCCCTGCCAGGGGCTGCGTCCCGTTGCCGCCTTGATGGTGAGATTACTGGAAACTAGTAAAGGTCCGTCCAGCGTGTATTTTACGGCCAAGACGCAATATTAACGGTCAACACAAACCAGGTCTGCTACGTGCCTATCACTCATTTGCATTACCAGTTTTTCGTAGCCCATAGGTCTTGAGTAATAAAATCCCTGTTGCTCGGTACAGCCTAGTTTGTCCAAATATTCCTTCTGCGCACTGGTTTCGACACCTTCCGCCGTCACTCCCATCCGCATACCTTTAGCCATGGCAATGATCGCCGTTACAATAGAAGACGCATATTCGTGGGTGTTCACATCCTGAACGAATGATTTATCTATCTTTAAATGGTGAATGGGATAACGTTTAAGATAGCTCAATGAAGAGTACCCTGTACCAAAGTCATCAAGCGAGTTCTGGACGCCGATATTATTCAACCTTTCAAGTGAATA
>JAZFYH010000132.1:0-3063 GCA_036443475.1 Gammaproteobacteria bacterium
CCTGAATATTTCGACCTGATGCAGATCAAACTTTTGGCAGGGCGTTTATTTGATAGCCGTGACAATGCGGAGTCGCAGCCGGTTGTGATTATTGACCAGGATTTTGTTGATAAACAGTGGCCGGGTGAATCGGCAATCGGCAAGCAAGTAAGAATCGGCGTCGCACCCAACCCGGTTTCCGGATGGCTAACCGTTGTGGGTGTGGTCAGCAATACACATCACGATCAGGTTGATAATCCGGAACTGCCCACCATGTTCCAGCCGATTTCACAGCGGCCGGCGCGTTTCATGACGGTCATGGCACGCACAGACGGGCCGCCTATGTCTTATGGCAACACCATGCGCGAAGTCGTGCAAAGCGTGGATCCAAATTTACCGATTTACTGGTTGCGCACCGTTGAAGACTGGATTGCGATCGGTATGTTCACGGCAAATATTCTTTCAACCCTGTTTGCAATCTTTGCCCTGGTCGGAGTGTTGCTTGCGGCGGCGGGTATTTACGGAGTCCTGGCGTATTCCGTCAGCCAGCGGACCAGGGAAATCGGTGTGCGCCGGGCTTTGGGTGCGCTGGACGGCCGTATTCTTGGCATGGTGCTGCGGCAAAGTGTTTGGCAATTGGGAATAGGGATGAGTGTCGGACTGGTGCTCGGTTTGTTGGTGAGTTATGCGCTGTCGCGCGTCTGGGTACTCGCTGACATATTTGATCCCGTTATGTTTGTCACCGTAGCCGTGTTCCTCACATTGACTGCGATAGTTGCAACGCTGTTCCCAGTGATTCGTGCCATTCGCGTCGATCCGATGGAGGCGCTGCGTTACGAATAACATGGAGGCATAGCCGTGATTACATTTGCCGAGCTAAAACAGGCTGTCCGTGCATTCAGACGAGCGCCGAGGTTAAGTATTGCAGCCGTCCTTTGCATTGCCATTGGTATGGCGGCAACCGCAGCGGTTCCAACCGTTATCAACCTGACAACATTTAAACGTTTACCCTTTCGGGATGGTGTTCGTGTGGTAGGGATTTGGAATGAAGAAGTAGGTGTTAACTCCAGGGATGAGGTGTCGTATCGGGATTTCCAGGATATGCGTGGCCACCTGACAACACTGGATCAACTGGAATTTACATCACGGTCCCGACTTATTTTTCATCTTCCTGGTAAACCTGGTCGTCGCGTGGAAGGTGAGGCGGTGACGTCAGGGTACCTGCAACTGCTAGATATAAAACCGGCACTGGGGCGGTTGATCAGTGCGGATGAATACCAAACCGGCGAAAAAGTTTTACTGCTTGCCTACCAGACCTGGGCCAGCGAATTTAATTTTGCTGACGATATTATTGGAAAATCCATTAAGACCAGTGTCCAGTCTTCGATTGGGGAAGCTGCCGACAGTTACGTGATTGTCGGTGTTTTACCTGAAGATTTTTACGGAACTATTGAAGAAGACATTCCTGATTTGGAGTTCTGGGTTCCTGTTAACGCGTATTTGTTCCCGGAAATACGTGAACGACGATCCGCTCGGACTGCCTTCGTGCTGGGCAAGATTGCCGAGGGTAATACACTTGCCCAGGTTCAGGCTGAGGCAGACTTGCTCAACGAAGCGCTCGCCGGCGAGTATGCGGAAATCGACGATACGCATGCTTTCAACGTTGAGCCTATGGGTGCCAACTGGCGCTCTCCATTTCGCGATGGCGGAATGCTGCTTTCTTTGGCGGCCATACTCTTGTTGGCCGTCGCCATGCTAAATGTGTCTATGGTATTGACTACTCGATCGCTTGATAGATCGGGTGAATTTGCGATTCGTGCTGCGCTTGGTGCGGATCGGTCCAAGCTAATGGGGCAGGTTGTTCTAGAGACTCTTTTATTGTCAATTGCGGGCGGAATTATTGGCATGGCCGTTGCGGGGCCAATGTTGACGACGTTTCTCAACATGTCCGGCGTCGAAGTACCCCTTTATTTCGCTTTACAACCTGACGGGCTGACGCTCGCTGTTTCGTTTGCGATCCTGATGGGGTCAGGTCTTGCAGCCGGACTCGTGCCGGCACGAATCGGTGTGACAGTCGGCGCGGCAGAAGTGTTGCAAGGAGGAGGACGCCGCATGGCCGGTTCGCGGCAGGCATCCAAACTGGGCGCGTGGCTAGTAGCCAGTGAAATTGCTTTAACCGTCGTCTTGATTGTCGCGGCGTCATTGCTGACTCGTTCTTACCTCGAGTTGGATCGTACAGACCTCGGGTATTCGACAGGCAACAGGCTGCGTACTGCACTATTCATAAATCCTGAAGATGTCGAGGAAACTGGTCAACTTCCAGCTTTTGTTGATCGGCTCGAGGAAGCGCTGTATGAGGTGCCCGGAGTAAAAAGTGTGGCCCTGATCTGGCCGACCGTACCCACCTTGTCGACGGCTATTGGCAGACTCAATTTCCCGGGCATGCCGGCAGAAGATATGGAGAACGGATTGCGGGTCAGCAATTATATTGCCGGTGATCGGTTTTTCGAGTCCATGGAAATCCCACTCATTGCAGGGCGGGTTTTTGGTGGACGAGAAAGCGAGCTAGACATGCGCTCTGCGATTCTTTCCCAGCCGCTGGCCGAAAAACTCGGCGGCGCTGAAGCGGCGTTGCAGAAAATAATTCAATTAAATGGCACGGATTATCAGGTCGTAGGTGTTGTAGGTGACGCCAAGTTTGCCGGACCACTGGAAGATGAATTTCACCGTTATGAAATGTATTTGAGTTACCGGCAATTACCACGTCGCATTATCTCGGCAGTGACAGAGGTCGATGGCGATCCATTGGCGTATGCAACACGAATTACTCGCAAGCTTGCCGACGTTGCGCCAAATTCAGCCGTAGACTGGGTGGACCCGGTCGATACATTCATTTCCTGGTTGTATCGGGACAATGCATTGCGTGTATCCCTGGTGCTTGCGTTCAGCTTGTCGGCACTATTGCTTTCGGCAATTGGTCTTTACGCAGTTCTAGCGCAGGCAGTAGTAAGCGCTACCCGTGAAATCGGCATTCGCAAGTCGCTCGGTGCCACATCAGCACGCATCCTGCAACGCTACCTAGTG
>JAZFYH010000133.1:0-4115 GCA_036443475.1 Gammaproteobacteria bacterium
CAAGGCGATTCTGTACGCCGACAAGATGACGGGGTCCATGGAACGCGCCCTGGCGGAAACCGATCGGCGACGGGACAAACAGATTGCCTATAACAAGGAGCATGATATTACGCCGCAAAGCATACGCAAGGCGGTTACCACGGTCATGGAAGGCGCACGCTCCAAAGCAGCTAAAGAGCAGGCTGTGCAAATGGCAGCAGAACCCGATGCCAAGTATCTTGCAAAACCGCCCGAACAGATCATGCGGCAGATCAAGAAACTGGAGCAGGAGATGTACACCCGTGCGCGTAACTTGGAGTTCGAGGAAGCAGCGACGTTGCGGGACCGCATCGAGTTCCTGCGGGCTAAAGGTTTAGGACTGCCTGACAGAAAAGCCGGATGATAGCTATTAATGGAAAATCCAAGATTGCGCGGGTTTAGGACTGCCTGACAGAAAAGCCGGATAGCTGATTTACCTTAAGGTCTACGGAAACGGGTCTTAATTCACTGAAATAGCTGAAATTTTTACAATTTATTCTTGAAATTACCGGGCTGCCTGATTAAGCTTTGCCGCCTTGAATTCAGGCGCGTAGCTCAGCTGGTTAGAGCACCACCTTGACATGGTGGGGGTCGTTGGTTCGAGTCCAATCGCGCCTACCATTTTTCACGGCAACCACAGTATTGCCGGTAGCACAAAACAGGGTGACCTCTTGTATCGGTCACTATAAATTTATGACGTTACGGATGGCCGGGCACCGGCTTCCTAGCTGAAGATAAAGGTTGGCCATTCGTAGAGGCCACCAAGGGAATAACAACATGCCAGTCATCACACTCCCCGACGGTTCCAAGCGTTCTTTCGACGTGCCCGTATCAGTATCCGAAATTGCCGCCGACATCGGCCCAGGTCTGGCCAGGGCCGCACTGGCGGGGCGCGTTAATGGCAAATTGGTCGATGCAGCGTTCACCGTTGATGAAGATGCAGACGTCGCAATCGTCACTAATCGCGATAAAGACGGTCTGGAAATACTGCGCCATTCGACCGCGCACTTGCTGGCGCACGCCGTCAAGGAATTATTCCCTGATGCGCAGGTCACCATCGGCCCGGTTATCGAAGATGGGTTTTTTTACGATTTTGCGTTCAAGCGCGGGTTCACGCCGGAAGATTTGGAGAAAATTGAAGTACGCATGGCTGAGATTGTGAAACGTGATCATCCGGTAAGCCGTGAACTCATGCCGCGTGACGATGCAGTAAAAATGTTCCGCGACATGGGCGAAGAATACAAAGCGAAAATAATCGAGGACATTCCACAGGACGAAGATATTTCTCTATACACACAGGGCGAGTTCACGGATTTGTGCCGGGGTCCGCATGTTCCGTCAACCGGTAAGTTGGGCGCCTTCAAACTGACCAAAGTCGCGGGCGCCTACTGGCGCGGCGATTCGAAAAACGAACAATTGCAGCGCATCTACGGTACCGCCTGGGCGAATAAAAAAGACTTGAAGGCGTACCTGGCCAGGCTGGAAGAAGCAGAAAAACGTGACCACCGCCGTTTGGGTATCAATCTCGATCTGTTTAGCATCCAGGAGGATGCCGGTGGTGGATTGATATTTTGGCATCCAAAAGGTGCGCGTGTTCGCCTCGTCATGGAAGATTTATGGCGCGAGAAACACATCGCAGCCGGTTACGAGCTTATATATTCCCCGCATATTGCACTGCTGGATCTATGGAAGACGTCGGGTCATACCGATTTCTACCGCGATAGTATGTACAAACCGATTGAAGAAGACGAGCAGCTTTATCAGTTGAAACCGATGAATTGCCCGTTCCATGTTCTTATTTATAAGAACCGGTTACGTTCCTATCGTGAACTGCCGTTTCGCTGGGCTGAATTGGGCACGGTGTACCGGCACGAGATGTCCGGCGCGTTACATGGGTTGATGCGAGTACGCGGATTTACCCAGGATGACGCGCACATATTTTGTCGTGAAGATCAAATTGACGAAGAAATCGTCAACGCGCTGGACCTGATGCTCGATATCCTAAGCAGTTTCGGCTTTACCGAGCATCTGGTCGTGTTGTCCACCATGCCAGAGCAAGCGGTGGGTGATGTGGCAATCTGGGATCGCGCCGTTGCCGCCCTGCGCAGAGCACTTGAAGCAAAGGGTATGCAGTTCGAGGTGGACGAAGGTGGCGGTGCGTTCTACGGGCCGAAAATCGATGTCCAGATTCAAGACGCCATTGGCCGCAAGTGGCAGTGTTCAACGATACAGCTGGACTTCAACTTGCCGGAGCGCTTTGACATGGAGTACGTCGGGACTGATGGAAAACGACACCGGCCCATTATGATTCACCATGCTTTGCTGGGCTCACTGGAGCGATTTTTCGGCATCTTAATCGAGCATTATGAGGGCAAATTTCCGCCCTGGCTGGCACCGACCCAGGTCGTGGTCATGGGGATTACCGATCGGCAGGCTGAATATGTGGAAAAAACTGCAGAAATCCTTAAAAAACAGGGGTTTCGGGCCGAAACCGACTTGAGAAATGAGAAGATCGGCTTTAAAATCCGCGAGCATACTCTGCAGCGTGTGCCCTACATGTTGGTCGTAGGGGACCGCGAAACGGAACAGGGTACGGTGGCCGTGCGCACGCGGGGTGGTGAGGATTTGGGTTCCATGGCCCTCGAGGTATTCGTGGACCGCCTTACCGCCGATATCGCGAGCCGCGGTCACTCTGGTTTGGAGGATTGAAAAAATAGCTACTGAAAAACGCGCCCGGCGCAACGAGGAAATTACTGCTTCCCAGGTCAGAGTCGTTGACGACGACGGCGAGCAACTGGGGGTGAAAACAGTTGCGGACGCATTGGAACTGGCCGAACAGGCAGACCTGGATCTGGTTGAAGTATCACCAAATGCTGATCCACCCGTTTGCCGGATAATGAATTACGGCAAGTATCTGTTTGAGCAAAACAAGAAAGCGCAATCCGCCAGGCGTAAACAAAAACAGATTCACGTCAAGGAAGTAAAATTTCGTCCAACCACGGAAGAAGGGGATTACCAGATCAAGTTACGTAATCTGAAGCGATTCCTCGGAGACGGAGACAAGACCAAGGTGACATTACGTTTCCGCGGCCGGGAAATGCTGCATCAGGACATTGGCCGCAGACTTCTAGAACGCATCAAGACTGACCTGGAGGAATTATCTTTGATCGAGCAATTCCCGAAACTTGAAGGTCGCCAGATGGTCATGGTGTTGGCGCCCAGGAAGAAGTAGTAAGTAAGAAAAGTAATAAGGAGTAATAAGGAAGTAGTAGAGAAAACCCTGGGTAAGATTATTCTTAAAAAAGAATTGATTTTATCCAGATCTGACAAGTTGGATTAAACCTCGCGACCTGCCCACCGTATGCGGGCCGGGGTAATCAAACAAACATCGAAATGCGGAGAGAAAGAAATGCCTAAGTTAAAGACAAACCGCGGTGCGGCCAAGCGCTTTCGCGCGACCGGCGGCGGTTTCAAACGTGGAAAGTCGCATCGCCGACATATCCTCACCAAGAAAAGCACCAAGCGCAAACGTCATTTACGCGAGGCAACAATGGTCGCGGATGCCGACGTCAAGTCCGTTCGCCAAATGTTGCCACACAGCTGACCCGGGAGGATATGAGTCATGGCAAGAGTAAAACGAGCTGTAGTAGCGCGCGCACGCCACAAACGTATTTTGGCCCGTGCCAAAGGCTACTACAACGCACGTCGCAAGGTGTTCCGGGTAGCCAAGCAGGCTGTTATCAAAGCAGGGCAGTATGCCTACCGCGATCGCCGTAACCGCAAGCGCATGTTCCGTCGTTTGTGGATTGTGCGAATTAATGCGGCGGCCAGGATACATGGTTTGTCCTACAGCCGATTCATGAATGGACTGAAAAAGGCAGATGTCGAAGTTGACCGAAAGGTGCTTGCTGACATTGCGATTTTTGACAAGGCAGGTTTTGCAGCCTTGGTAGAAAAAGCCAAGACCAGTCTTTCCTGAATCCGGCGTTTCCAGGCGCAAAAGAAAAACAGATCACCCGGAGGGGAAAGGCCAAAAGGTCTTTCCCCTTTTTGTTTGATTGGAGAACACATTGTCTGATCTCGAGAAAATAATTTTC
>JAZFYH010000134.1:0-15329 GCA_036443475.1 Gammaproteobacteria bacterium
GCGTCAACAACATGCCCAGCGTAAATACACCCACTAGAATGTAAGGTCGCTTGGCAGCCAACGCCGCCGGTGTCGTCAGACCGGCACTGACCAGCAACACCGTGGCCACTGGAATTTCAAACGCCAAGCCAAACGCAAAAAACAGCGTGATGACGAAATCCAGGTAATGACTGATGTCCGTCATGACCGTTACGCCAACCGGCGCAACCGAGGTGAAAAATCCGAATACCAGCGGGAAAACCACAAAGTACGCAAACGCCGTGCCCGCATAAAACAGCAGACTGCTGGTTACCATGAGCGGTAAAACGACTCGTCTCTCCTGTTGATACAGACCGGGCGCAATAAACGACCACGCCTGGTACAACCAGACCGGCATGGCAGCAAACAGCGCCGTGAAAAATGCCAGTTTGAATGGTGTGATAAACGGCGTGGCCACTTGTGTGGCAATCATTCCGGTATCATCAGACAAGTACTGCAGCAAAGGTGCGGACAACCAGTAAAAGAGGTTGTTGGCAAACGGCACAGTGATCACGAACAGCAATAAGGTGATGCCACCGGCGATCAACAGGCGTCGACGCAATTCAACAAGATGCGCGAGCAACGGGGTTGCCGTTTCCGGATTGTTTGTAGCACTGGACATTACGGATTATCGGTCTTTTTATCGTTCGGTGGTTTCGCGCTTTCCTCGCTTAAAGCAATTTCCCGGTTAAGTTCACGGCGCAGATCGCGCAACAGGAGTTTGCTCCGTCCGATCCAGAGGCCGATGGTAGCGGCAATGGTTGGCAGTCTTGCCGGGCCGGCAATAATCAGCGCGAGCACGGCGATGATGACAATTTCCCAGAACCCGATATCAAACATATGGCGTGCTAATCGTTTTGCTTGGTTTCGGCAACGTTTTCCGATTCGCTTGTCGTGCTTTCATCCTGTAACGACTTGTCTACGTTCTCACCCTCTTTCATGGCCTTGCGTAAATCGTGCACAGCGCCGCCAACATCCGAACCAATGTTGCGCAGTTTCTTGGTACCAAACACCAGAATGATGATGACCAGGACGATCAGGAGTTGCCAGAAACTGATTCCACCAAAACCCATTTGCTGTCTCCTATTCTTAATGTCTTATGGGAACATTATGCGCCATTAGGTGATTCTTCGCCTCTGCGATGGTGAATTTCCCGTCGTGAAATATACTGGCCACCATGACCGCGTCCGCACCACCCTGGTTAATGACTGCCTCAATATCTTCCGGCGAACCCGCACCACCGGCAGCAATAAGCGGGTGTATGGTCATCTGTCGCACCGCCTGGACCAAATCTATGTCGAAGCCCTTGCCACTGCCATCCCGATCCATGCTGGTGAGCAACAGCTGCCCTGCTCCTTGTTCGGCCATTTTTACCGCCCATTCCACGGCGTCCATTCCCGTGGACTTGCGCCCGGCATGTGACATCAGCTCCCAACCGACTTTTGCGTTGCCGCCGCGTCGTTTGGCGTCCACGGCCACAACGATCGCTTCTGCGCCAAACCTGCCAGTGCATTCTGCAATCAAGTCCGGATTTATTATTGCTGCAGTGTTGATGGCCACCTTGTCCGCGCCCGCCTGCAACATCTGCCGCACGTCCTGACTAGAACGAATTCCACCGGCAACCATTACCGGAATGAACAACTCTGCGGCGATGCTGTGTAGTACTTCGATCAATATGGCATGTCGCTCTACACCACTGGTTATGTCAATGAACATCAGTTCATCCGCACCCTGATCTACATAGTGGCGACATACCTGCAGTGGATCACTACGGTCTGCGACGTCCTCTATCTTTATGCCTTTTACAACGCGTCCTTTGTCAATATCCAGGCAAGGAATGATGTGACGAGCAAGCATTTTGTGGTCGCTGCTTTATTGCAGCCCGATAAAATCTTCATGGGCGAGTTGCGAATTTGCGGCATTCACCACGATGGCGCCTCCAAGCTCATCCCCCGCTTGCCTGCAAAATGCCCGTAGGGCGTTTGCGTTATTTGCTGTGGTGGCAGCAAAAACAGGAATGGTGATTTCTGTGGCTATCTTGTGTACCTCATCGCTGTCCGGCTCACGCGTTGACCCGTCTTCGTTGACCGCAGAGTACACGATGCCGTCAACCCCATCATTTTGATACTTGTCTACGAGGTCGTGCACATCATGGTTGGACAGTTTTGACCAGCCGTCGACAGCGATCTTGCCAGCGTGAATATCCAGCCCGACAAGAATATGTCCCGGGTATTCAATACAAAGATCTTTAACAAAATGCGGCGCAGTGACCGCGCGCGAGCCAAGTACTATGTATTGCACCCCTAGTTCCAGGTATTGCTGTACGGTTTCCTCGTCGCGCAATCCGCCACGCAGTTGTACGGCTGCACTACCCGCCGCGGCAATAACTTGTTCGACTATTATAGGATTCGCCGCGGAACCCCGTTTGATACCGTCAATATCTACTAGGTGCAGACGTTCAACACCTTTCTCGATCCAGTTGGCAACGAGCTGTGTGGGATCCGTTTCTACTGAAACGTATTCGCCAGCCTTGTTTCCTTGAACCACACATTTTCCGCCCTTTAACAATATGGCGGGAACTAATTCCATTGTTGCACCTCTTTGTGATAATGATTCTGCACGGTCAAGCTGTTTCCCAACTAATGAAATTCGCAAGAAACTGCAGACCTTGCTTGCTACTGTTCTCAGGTAGAAACTGAACACCCACCACGTTGCCATTACAAACCACGCTGGCAAAACGGTTTCCGTGTTCGGTTTCTGCAAGAACTTTATCGCCACCATCCGGTTGCAGGTACTGGCCGTGGGTGAAATAACCGGTAAGGTGCTGGTTAAATCCCGAAAAAAGCCAGTGGTCGTTAACAAACGACACGTCGTTCCAACCAATATGGGGTACGCGTGGTGCAGCGCCGTAAAAATTTCGTGGCGAACCGTCCAACAACCCAAGCCCCTTATTACCCGCCTTGCTGGTGGTCACCCCCAACGCCAGCATCCCCAAGTTACTGGCCAGCACGGGATGGCTGCGCGCAAATTCGCACAACGCATCAATGAACAACAAGCGATGCAGTTCATCCACGTAAGTATCCAGTTGACCGGAACCCGTCAACATCACCTTGTCGGTCCGCTCCAGTTGGTTCACGTCATAACACTGAAACACATGTGCGCCCGCTGATACTTTCTCCAATGCGCGCTGCACCGCATACAGGTTGCCACTACCGCAGTCGATAAGAGCGATGCGGCTCATGGTATTTTTTTTGTAAGGGTCGGAGACATGAATTAGTAAAGGTATCGTTCGTGATCAGATCGCATGAATTGTCACGCGACCACCACGCAAGGGTCGCTGGGCCGGGTCTTTTATGTATGTTTGATCACGGTTGGGGGGATCGCTGAGTCTGCCTACTTATTTTAGCCCGTTGTGGAAGCTTTTGGAGCAACTTCCAGCCAGAATGTGACCGGTCCATCGTTGCAGAGTTTGACCTGCATGTCAGCACCAAATTCGCCGCACTCCGTGGCGTGCCAACAGGCACGGGCATTCTCGCACAGCCAGGTAAATAGTCGTTCGCCATGCGCCGGTTCGGCGGCATGGGTAAAGCTCGCACGATTGCCTTTTTTGGTGTCGGCGGCAAGCGTGAATTGTGGCACCAGCAACAAGCCACCACGTGTTTCTTTCAAACTGCAGTTCATGCGGCCTTGATCATCAGGAAAAACCCGATAATTCAGTAGGCGTTCCAGCAGCCGTTCGGCCTGCGCGATTTCGTCACCTTGTTGCACGGCGATCAGTACTAGAAGGCCGTGATTAATTTCCGCGACGCGACACCCGGCGATTTCGACACTTGCTGAGGAAACGCGTTGCAGCAGCCCGATCATGTTTGTTTCCGTTTGCTCGCGGTTTATGCCGCCCGTAATCGCTATGCTAAGGTTTCAGCCGACCTTCCACCAGCACACGAAAGGACACTAACGCATGAAACGCAGAGACTTCATTAAGGCGCTTGGCGCTGGTGCGCTTGTCAGTACAGGACTTACCGCGTGCGACAGCAAGGACGCCGCGGAGCAGAGTTCTGTAAAACATGATGCCCGTAAGTGGCGGTGGAAAATGGTCACCACCTGGCCGATGAATTTCCCCGGGCTCGGTACGGGTGCCAACCTGCTTGCAAGACTCATTACTGAAATGAGCGGTGGCCGTATCACGGTAAAGGTGTACGGCGCGGGCGAACTGGTGCCGGCGCTGGAAGCGTTTGACGCAGTGGCCAATCGCGTGGTGGAACTGGCACATGGCGCCGCGTATTACTGGAGGGGCAAAGCCGAATCGTCACAGTTTTTTGCCGCCGTACCCTTCGGCATGAACGGCCAGGAAATGAACGCTTGGTTGTATTACGGCGGCGGTAACGAATTGTGGCGCGAAGTGTACGAACCGTTTGGTATCGTGCCAGCCGCCTGCGGCAATTCCGGGGTACAAATGGGCGGCTGGTTCAATCGTGAAATCAATTCACTGGATGACCTCAACGGTTTGAAAATGCGTATCCCGGGTCTCGGCGCCGCGGTGTTACACCGTGCCGGCGGCCTGCCTGTGACCCTGCCAGGTGGTGAAATCTTCACCGCCCTGCAAACCGGCGCCATTGATGCCACTGAATGGGTTGGCCCCTATAACGACCTGGCCTTCGGTCTGCACAAGGCCGCCAAATACTATTACTACCCAGGCTGGCATGAACCCGGTTCGGTGCTGGAAGCGATTATCAGCAAGGCGGCACTGGATGAATTGCCACCGGACCTGCAAAGCATTGTGCTGAATGCCTGCCGCGTGGTGAACGAGGACATGCTGGCCGAATACACCGCGCGTAATCATGCGGCACTGAACACACTCGTGAATGAGCATGGTGTGCAGTTGCGTCGTTTCCCGCAACAGGTCATGGACCGCATGAAGGTACTGGCGTTGCAAGTACTGGATGAAATTGCCGCACGCGACAGGATGACCGCTCGTGTATACGCCTCGTACAGGGAATTTCAGCAACAAGTCAAAGCCTGGCACGATGTATCCGAGCGAGCCTATTACGACATGCGCTAGCCGCCTAGTGCTCTTGAATCAGGGGTGTTTGAGCAAAAAATAAGGAAAAACGCAGGAATTCCTCATGTCTTGACCCATCACAATAGTCAGCATTCAGACTCAAACCCCTGACTAACCAAGGAGTGGTCATAATGACAAACGGAAATGTCAAATCCATTACCCACCAACGTATCGTCCACGCTGCACGCCTGACGAATACCACGCAATCTCGCGACCACGCTGAAAAAGCCATGCAGCTCGCCTATTTTCTTACCATCATCGAAACCATGCTAGCCGAAGGTACGCCAGCAGCAGTTTCGCGCAAAGACCTTACCGAACTCGTTGCACTGGCACGGCAAAAAGCCGATGCGCTCTGCCAGTCGCTTGCAGAATTATCGTCAAACTGACTTTCGGGCTGGCAAGACGCGCTACAAACGCGGTATCCAAATACGACTTACTATTGATCTATTAGTGTCGGCTATCGATAAATCTTTGCTGGCAACCATGTTACCAATTCGGGCCACAGCGCCAGGATGACCAACGCTAGCAATTGTATGCCCACAAACGGCATGACGCCGCGGTAAATGTCCGAGGTTTTCAGCACATCGCTGGCAACGCCGCGCAAGTAAAAGAGCGCGAAGCCGAATGGCGGGGTTAAAAATGATGTCTGTAGATTAACGGCAATCATCACGCCCAGCCAGATGGGATCCAGGCCCATACCTAATAACACTGGCCCGACAATGGGCACGACCACGAAGGTGATTTCAATAAAGTCGAGTACAAAACCCAGTACGAACATCAACAACATGACCACCAGCATGGCGCCGAACACGCCACCCGGCAGTGACATCAACCACTGGTGTACCAGGTCATCGCCCCCGAAGCCGCGAAATACCAGCGAGAAAACCGACGCGCCCAACAATATTAAGAACACCATGCTGGTCACACGCGTGGTGGTTCGCATGACTTCATTCAGCATGGCGTAATTGAATTGCCGGTTGATCATGGCCAACAGAATTGCACCAACGGCGCCCACTGATGCGGCTTCGGTGGGCGTGGCAAAACCTGCCATGATAGAACCCAGCAC
The DNA here is from genome assembly GCA_036443475.1 of Gammaproteobacteria bacterium. Lineage (GTDB taxonomy): Bacteria > Pseudomonadota > Gammaproteobacteria > Natronospirales > JAZFYH01 > JAZFYH01. The sequence continues at coordinate 6,144 of JAZFYH010000134.1, forward strand.
AGCTACCATTAATAATAGGGGTGGCAGCAATACTTTTACGGTGCGTACAAATAATTCTCCGCCACTGATGGCCTCACGTTCCGCAAGTGGCAAGCTGGGACAACTGTCGGGCTTGAATACTGCCATAGTTACCAGATAGACAATGTATAACAGCACCAGCAACAAACCGGGAATCAACGCGCCGATAAACAGATCTCCCACCGATACGGACTTGGGTGAAAAGATACCGACAGCCAGTTGCGATTGCTGATAAGCGGCGGAAATGACATCGCCCAGCAACACCAGAATAATGGATGGTGGAATAATCTGACCCAGTGTGCCGGAAGCGCAAATGCTGCCGGCCGCGAGCGAAGGCGAATAGCCGCGCTTTAACATGATGGGCAGCGACAGCAGACCCATGGTCACCACTGTGGCACCGACAATTCCGGTACTGGCGGCGAGCAGCATGCCAACCAGCATGACGGAAATGCCCAGCCCGCCGCGTAGCGGCCCAAACAGTAAGGCCATGGTTTCCAGCAGCTGTTCGGCAATGCGTGAGCGTTCCAGCGTCACGCCCATGAACACAAACAGTGGCACGGCGATTAATATCTCATTGGTCATGATGCCGAAAATGCGACTGGGCAATGACCCCATGAATGCGAAACTGAATATGTCCAGTGCCACACCCAGCAAACCAAACAGCAAAGCAATGCCACCCAAAGTAAACGCTACCGGGTAACCTGCCAATAGAACCAGCACGACGACAGCAAACATCACAAACGCCAGCCAAGCCATCAGAGTTTTTCCTGGTGATGCGCTGCACTGTTATGCAGCGTGCCGGCGCTTAATTGCGCGACACTGCGCAATGTTTCTGCTAGCCCTTGCATGAATAACAACGCGGCAGTTAACGGAATGACGGACTTGAGCAGATAGATAAACGGCAAACCACCAGTTTGACGCGAGCCTTCTTTAACGCGCCAGGCGTCAATGACGTAATCCATGCTAAGCCAGAACAAGACCGCTGTGAGTGGCAGCAAAAACAACAAGCTACCTGCCAGGTTGATTTTCGCGCGAATGGTCACGGACCAGCTTTGGTAGAACACGTCCACGCGTACGTGTTCGTCGTGACGCAGGGTGTATGACGCACCGAACATGAACACCAGTGCGTGCAAATAGGTGACGGATTCCTGCACGGCAATCGAGCCGGTGTCAAAAACATAACGCAACACAACCACGATAAACATGACACCCACCATGCCAAGTGTCAGCCAGGCGACAACACGGCCGATGTTTTCCGAAATGGTATCAATAGTGTTGACGATTCTGTACAGCGAATTCATTTCGCTAAAGTTTTCAGTCTGTGGCGCAGGCACCGTTCGAATTCTTCCGGCGGCTTGACCTCGATGTCGGTGCCAGTTCGTGTGAAGTGTTGGTCATACAGGCGTGACAACCAGAAACGTAACGCGCTTTCCACCAGCAAAATAGGAATGGCATTGCTCTCCCCCTCTGCAGGTTTTCTGACCGAGGCATAACCCTCCAGCATGGCAGCCTGCATTTTCTCACGCAGCCTGCCGGTGTCGGTACTACACCAGTCATTGATGGCAACAGCCAGGTCAAGCATGAACCGTTCATGACAAGCGTAGTAAAAATCTACGACACCGGTCAGTTTTTTGCCGGTAAACAAAATGTTGTCACGAAACGCATCAGCGTGAATCGTACCGCTTAGCAATTCTGATTTGGTCGACGGCCCAATAACTTGCAGAGCTTCTTGTAATATTCCTAGTTGGTATTCGTCCAAGTATTTATTCACTTGAGTTACCATGCGATTGCGCCAGTCCACGTCGAATGGATTGGGTCGCTCGCCCAGCTTGCCGGATCCAACGCGGTGTACCAGTGCCAGCGTGCGGCCTACTTCGTAGCAATGGTATTTTTTCGGTGTCGTTACATGCGCACCTTCAAGATGCGTGCATATGGCAACGGGTTTTTCGCGAAGTTGCGATAAAATTGTTTTGTTGGTTGTTGTGATAACGGTCGGTGCCGGAATACCACGCGCCCGACAACGCTGCATGAACGCCAACGTATAGCGCGCGCCGTATTCTGGTTGACGCTCGAACAACGTGATAATGAAGTGGCCTTGTGTGGTTGCCAGTGCGAAGTTGCTGTTTTCCACACCGCCGGGTAGACCTTGATGGTGGCGGTATTCGCCAATTTCGTAATTCCGCAACAGGGTCCGGCAATCTGTCGAGGAAATGTCTGTAAATACCGACATAAGCTTAAAGCTCAAGCATAACTTCGTGCTCCTGCCTCAGATCAGAGCTCCAGCATGATCCGTGTTCCGTCCCAATATCAGAATCTATCAACACCTCATGTTCCGTCATAGGACCAAAGCTCCAACATAAACTCGGGTTCCTTCCCAAGATCAAAGTTCCAACATAACCTCACGTTCCTTGATTGACGGCTCGAACCCACGCGTACCGTAATGTTCGAAAATCAGCCGTACTACTTCTTCAGGTTCTTCAACAACCTGCATCAGATCAATATCCCGTGGTGAGATCATGCCTTCCTCGACAAACCGGTCGCGCATCCAGTCGATCATGCCGCGCCAGAATTTTCCCCCAACCAGGATAATGGGAATGCTGCGACTCTTGCCGGTCTGCACCAGGGTGAGGATTTCAGCCAACTCATCCAGCGTGCCGAAGCCGCCCGGCATGACCACGTAGGCAGATGCGTACTTCACGAACATGACTTTGCGCGAAAAGAAATGTCGGAAGTTTAATGATATATCCTGGTAGTCGTTGGTAACCTCTTCGTGTGGCAGCTGGATATTTAAACCGATGGACGGTGACTTGCCCGCAAACGCGCCCTTGTTGGCCGCTTCCATCAATCCTGGGCCGCCGCCGGTCACTACGGAGAAACCGGCATCTGATAATAACTGACCAATCTTTTCGGTCAGTTTGTAATAAGGATGATCAGGCTGAGTGCGCGCGGAACCAAAGATACTTACCGACGGTTTGATGGTGACCAGCTTTTCAAAACCCTCCACAAACTCTGCCATGATCTGGAATATTTTCCAGGATTCGCGATTCAATAATCCCTCGTGAAACGCACCTGCCCGGGTGCGTGCAATATCAAATCCTTCCCGCGGTCCGCTCATTTTGATTCTCCAAATTAAATTTCAATGGTGCCCGAATTCATGGTCGAGCCAGATTGACACGCCGCCGGTAATATCCGGCCCGCTAACGTTTCCAAAACGTCGGAGTAAACAATACCAGAAGTGTAAAGATTTCCAGCCGACCAAGAATCATGACAAACAGCAGCACCCATTTGGCGGCGTCGTTAATATCACCGTAATTCGCGGCCACTTCTCCCAGACCCGGGCCAAGGTTATTGAGACAGGCGGCCACGGCGGAAAAGGCCGTCACCTGATCAACGCCGGTCATCATGATACTCAACATGGCCACTCCGAACACAGCCATGTACATGAAGAAGAATGCCCACACCGATTGAATCACGCGATTGTCGACTGCTTTGTGCCCCATCTTGACCGGCATTTGTGCCGACGGGTGTACAAGCCGGATAATTTCGCGCACGCCCTGCTTGTAAAGCAACAGAAAGCGAATAACCTTCATACCGCCCCCGGTTGAACCGGCGCAAGCGCCCATGAAACTTGCGAAAATCAACAGTACCGGTAGAAAACCGGGCCAGTGCGCGTAGTCTGCCGTAGTAAATCCCGTAGTCGTTGCAATCGAGACCACCTGAAACAAGCCCTTGATAAAGGTTTGCCCGATGCCTTCAAACTCGTGTGCCAACATAAGGTAGACCACAACAATTGTTGTCAGTGCAATTAGAGTTTTGATATATGCCCTGAACTCTGGATCGTGCAGATACGGCTTCATACTGCCTCGTTGCAGGGCAATGTAATGCAAAGCAAAGTTCACGCCAGCCAGCAGCATGAACACCACAGCGACCATTTCTATCGCCGCACTATTGAAGTGACCGATACTTAGGTCGTGAGTCGAAAAGCCACCAATCGCAACCGTGGAGAAACTGTGCGAGATGGCGTCGAACCAATCCATGCCCATCGCGAAATACGCCAAGCTGCAGGCTATCGTCATACCGAGGTACACGTACCACAGAGCTTTTGCTGTTTCGGTAATACGCGGCGTAATCTTGCTGTCTTTCATCGGGCCGGGCGTTTCCGCACGGTATAACTGCATGCCACCAATGCCAAGCATGGGCAGGATGGCGACCGCCAGTACGATGATACCCATGCCACCTAGCCACTGCAGTTGTTGGCGATAATAAAGAATGGAACGTGGCAGGCTGTCCAGGCCAGTCATGACAGTGGCTCCGGTCGTGGTCAGTCCGGAAACGGATTCGAACACTGCGTTAGTAATAGACAGGTGCGGATAATCGGATATAACCAGCGGAATGGCGCCAGCCAGGCCCAGTACAATCCAGAACAAGGCCACAACAATGAACCCTTCACGCAAACGCAGGTCGCGCTGTCGCTGACGTACCGGGAAGAACAGCACAAGCCCCGCAACAGCTAGAATGGTGAACGCAAAAAGGAACGGCTTGATCCCGGAGTCCGCGTAATACCAGGCCACGCCGGCCGGTGGCAGCATGGATACGCTGAACACCATGAGCAGGATGCCGAGAATGCGCTGGACGATACTGAGTTTCATGGCAGAAGATCAGTCGAAACTTACTGGTACCTGGAACAATTGCTCGACATCCGGAATGTGCTTGCGATCGACTAGAAACAGAATGACGTGATCATTTGCTTGTATGACTGTGTCGTGATGCGCCATCAATACTTCATCGCCGCGCACGATGGCACCGATGGTCGTGCCCGGCGGTAATTCGATATCTTCAATCGCCTTGCCTACAACTTTGGAACTTTTTTTGTCACCGTGGGCGACAGTTTCAATTGCCTCCGCGGCACCGCGCCGTAACGAATGCACCTTGGCAATATCACCGCGACGTATGTGCGTTAGCAGTGCGCCGATAGTGATCTGCTGCGGTGAAATCGCGATATCGATGTCACCACTGTGCACGAGCTCGGCGTAGGATGCACGATTGATGATTGCCATCACCTTGCGCGCCCCCAACCGCTTGGCCAACATGCCGGAAAGAATATTAGCTTCCTCGGCATTGGTTACGGCACAGAACACATCCATTGCCTCGATATTTTCTTCCTGAAGCAGTTCTTCATCTGCCGCCTCGCCGTGCAACACAATGGTCTTGTCCAGTATCTCGGAAATTTCACGTGCACGTTCGCGGTTACGTTCGATCAGTTTGACCTGGTAGGTGTTTTCCAATGCTTGCGCCAGGCGCACGCCGATATTTCCACCGCCTGCAATTAACACACGGCGTACCGGGCGATCCAGACGACGTAGTTCATTAATGGCAGAGCGGATGTCGCGTCGCGGTGCCAGTATGAAAACTTCGTCGTCGGCCTCAATGACCGTATTACCGTCCGGGAATATTGCCTGGCCGCGGCGGTATAGTGCCACAACGCGAACATCTACATCCGGAATATGCTCGCGCAGGTGACGTATTTCCTGTCCGACCAGTGCACCGCCGTAATAGGCGCGCACCGCAACCATGCGTACTCGGCTGTCGGCAAAGTCGAGCACCTGAACGGCACCGGGGTACTGAATCAATAACTTGATGTGGTTGGTTACCAACTCCTCGGGACTGATGATCATGTCCACAGGCAGCGCTTCCTGCACGAAGAGTTTTTCTTTTGCATGCAGATATTGTGTTGCACGTACCCGCGCAATCTTGGTCTTGATATGGAAAAGCGAGTAACAGATCTGGCAGGCGATCATGTTGGTTTCATCGGAGGGCGTAAGCGCAATAACCATGTCGGCTGCGTCGGCACCTGCCTGGGCGAGCACATCGGGATGCGACGCATACCCTCGCACGGTACGGATATCGAGACGGTCCTGGAGTTCGGCAAGCAATTCCGGGTCGCGGTCAACGACAGTGATATTGTTGTCCTCTTCCCTGGCTAGGCTGTAAGCCACGGTGGACCCAACCTGGCCTGCACCCAGAATAAGGATGTTCATGGGGCGCGCACCTTACGCCTATCCTTGTTCACAATCAATCCAAGGCAATGGATCGACCTCGTTTTTCTTATTGGCGTGACATGGATGTCCCGCTGACACCTTATTATATAAAGGAACTGCGAAAACCACAGGTTGAGCGTAAAAATTCCGGTGCAAACCTTCCGCTAAATAACTTCCAGGTTGGCGTATGAAATTACCAGCCATTTGGTGCCAGCACGCTCGAAGTTGACCTGCACACGGGCTTGCGCGCCTGCCCCCTCGTAATTCAGGATGACACCTTCGCCAAAGCGCGGGTGACTCACTTGCGCACCCAGTTTAAACCCAGGGGGAGCGACATCGGCCGCTGCCGCAGAAGGGACGCTACGCCGACTGCTTACACTGACAGGACGAGAAATCTGCACGCGCGGCCGTACCTCGTGCACCAGCTCGGCTGGAATCTCGCGCAGGAAGCGTGACGGCACACCGATATTATCATTTCCAAACATGCGCCGTCGCTCAGCGTAACTCAGGTAAAGGTGCCGCATAGCACGCGTCATGGCTACGTAACACAAGCGCCGTTCTTCCTCGAGACCAGTTGGATCATTCATCGAACGCTGGTGCGGAAACAGGCCGTCTTCCATACCACAAACAAATACCAGTGGAAATTCCAAACCCTTTACCGAATGCATAGTCATTAATTGCACACAGTCTTCCCATTCCTCCGCCTGGCCTTCACCCGCTTCCAGTGCGGCGTGCGAGAGAAACACCGCCAGTGGAGACATGTCTTCCACGTCATCTGGTTCAAAACCACGCCCGGCATTGACTAGATCCGGTTCAAATCCACGCCCGGCGTTCACGAGCTCTTCCAGATTTTCCACGCGTGCCACGCCGCGCTCACCCTTCTCTGCGTTGTAATGCTCGATTAACCCGCTGCCCTGGATGACGTGATCAATCTGCTCACATAACGAAAGACTTTTAATCGCTACTGCCAAGTCTGAAATCAGCAAAAGAAACTTCTCCAGCGCGGTAATTGTGCGCACAGCAAGTTTTTTCTGCTGCACTAGCATTTTGGATGCCTGCCACAGGGAACAGTTTTCTTCACGGGCAAGTTGTCTGACCTGTTCCAGCGTGCGTGCACCGATACCGCGCGTCGGAAAATTGACCACACGATCAAACGATGGATCATCGTTGTGGTTTTCCAGTAAACGCAAGTAAGCCAAAGCATCCTTGATTTCCTGCCGTTCAAAGAAACGCAAGCCCCCGTACACACGATAGGGAATCTTGTGATTAATCAGTACTTCTTCGAACACTCGTGATTGCGCATTGGAGCGATACAACACTGCACAATCGGCACGTTTGCCACCCGTCTCATCAAACCATTGACGAATACGTTCAACAACAAATTGCGCTTCGTCATGTTCATTGTAGGCCGCGTACAGTCGTAACGGATCGCCCTCCTCATCACTGGTCCATAAATTCTTACCCATGCGATCGCCATTGTTGGCGATCACTGCATTGGCCGCTGCCAGAATATTGCCAGTTGAGCGGTAATTGCGATCCAACCGAACAGTGCATACATTCGGGAAATGTTCTGTGAAGCGTCGGATATTTTCCACACGGGCACCGCGCCAACCGTAAATGGATTGGTCGTCATCGCCCACAACACATACGGTGCCGGACGTGCCCACGAGTAACCGCACGAACGCATACTGGATGGTATTGATGTCCTGAAATTCATCCACCAGGACATGGCCGAAGCGGTCACGGTAATGGGCCAGCAGTCTTTCATTATCACGTAATAGTTCATGGGCGCGTAACAACAGTTCAGCAAAATCCACCACACCCGATCGTTCGCAGGCCTCCTGGTAAGCTGTGTAAACGTGGATCATCTGCGCGTGTATCGGGTCGTTGCCACCTGCAATATGTGCCGGCCGTTGTCCTTCGTCCTTGCGAGTGTTGATAAACCACTGGAATCGCTTCGCGGGCCAGCGTGTTTCGTCCAATTCAAGCGCTTTCACGACGCGGCGAATCGTACGCAACTGATCTTCGGAATCAAGAATATGAAAACTCTGTGGCAATCCAGCTTCGCGCCAATGTTGGCGTAACAGGCGGTGCGCAATGGCATGAAACGTGCCGACCCACATTGCACCAGTAGAAGAACCAACGAATTCCTCGATGCGGCTGCGCATTTCATCAGCCGCCTTGTTAGTAAAAGTAACCGCGAGTACGCTGTACGGAGAAACGTTTTGTACCTGTATCAACCAGGCAATGCGGTGCGTTAGCACCCGCGTTTTGCCAGACCCTGCTCCGGCAAGCACGAGCAACGCACGCGCTTCGGCCGTTACTGCCGTGCGTTGTTCATCGTTCAGGGGATCGAGAATTGACGTTACATCCATATGCGCATTGTAACAGGCCCGCCTTGCCCTCTCAGGCTTTCACCAAAATTGCGCCGGCAGCTTGTCCGTTAACATGTACGTATTACCAATTATGCCGGACAAAATAGGACTATTCTTAATAATTGGAATTTTGGGCAAAGAAGCTGCCCAGCAACTGCATAGAATTCCCACACAACTCACTACAATAACCGTAAAGTAACGCACAGAACGAAATATGCGAATTAGTTATAGATATCACAACGGTTGAAATAAACCGTTTCAAGTAGGAACTATAGTTAAAGAAGTATTCGGCTTTTTTCCAGGAAGCGGAAATGCAGCTAAATGATTTACAAAATGGCTTCAAGTTGGGTAATTACCTGATCGAACCACTAAGAGGATTGATTACCGGTGCGCATAAACAAAAACACTTGCAACCTAAGTCCATGGACGTACTGGTTTTCCTGGCAAGCCACGCAAACCAGGTAGTCAGTCGCCAACAATTGCTGGATGCAGTATGGGGTCCCCGTTATGTTTCGGATGAACCGTTAACGCGTTGTATTGCGGACTTACGTGCAGCATTCTCCGATAATCCCAAACAACCCAAATTCATAGAAACAATTCCGAAACGCGGCTATCACTTGATTGCGGAGGTTCAGCTATCAGGAGATGAAAATGAAACTGTGCGATCGCAAGTTCTTAAACGCAAGCAACGATTTTCGAATGTCCTATTCGCCACCATTGTCATTATAGCAGTAGGTTCTATCTATTTACTACAA
>JAZFYH010000135.1:0-2575 GCA_036443475.1 Gammaproteobacteria bacterium
TTTCCTGGCGTTTGGGTCTGGCGGTGGCCTGGTCACGCTTACAACAATTTATGTTGCGCACACTTTGCGGCTTGCATTACGAACTCGAAGGTTGTGAACACATTCCGGACCAGCCCTGCGTGATGTACTGGAAACACACCTCGACCTGGGAAACTTTTTTTACCTTTATACTGTGTAGCCCACAGTGTTGGGTGGCCAAACATGAGCTGCTGCGCATACCCCTGTTTGGTTGGGCACTGGCGTTACTGGAGCCCATTGCCATCGACCGCTCGGCCGGCCACTCCGCCGTGCAGCAAGTGCTGGAACAGGGCAAGGGAAAACTGGAACGGGGATTCTGGATCAATATTTTCCCTGAAGGTACGCGCATGCCCGCGGGAACCACTCGTCGTTACGGCTTGTCCGGTGCCTTGCTGGCTGAACGCAACGGAGTGTCGATACTGCCCATTGCCCACAACGCCGGCGACTACTGGCCGCGACATAGTATTCTCAAGAAATCCGGAAAAATCACTGTGTGTATTGGCCCGCCGATTTCCACAACAGGGAAAAAACCTGAGGCAATAAACATGGAAGCCCAGACGTGGATTGAAAACCAAATGCGGGAAATCAGCCCAGCTTACGCCGATGGCGGGATGTGGTTGGAAAAACCGCGTCACTTAGATTCTTGAGTCCCTTTGTGAATCACCGCTGTACGAGAATGTATGGAAAAAAGGATCGAGCGAAGATTATACGAGCGTAAACCACTAAGGACCCGCTGCCATTTAAAGATAATTGCCGGCGGCACTTTCCCAGGTTACACGCGAGACATTGGTTTGCACGGGGTGTTTATGGAAAGCAGTAGTTTTAGCGTGGAAAAACATAAACCACCCAAAGCGGGAGATACGGGTGTATTGACTTTATATGACAATGTGCCTGGGACCGACGTTTATCTTAAACTCCCCTGTCAAATCGCGCACGCTCGCAGCTCCGGCATCGGCCTTAACGTGCGTTACATGGATTTAACCAAAAAAGACAAAGAGATATTTGAAAGTATCTTGGATCACGCCGTCACGCTTTAATATCAGATATCAAGGTTGGCAACCTCTAAAGCATTCTTCTCAATAAATTCACGTCGCGGTTCAACATCATCGCCCATCAATGTAGTAAATATCTCGTTGGTGGCGTAGGCGTCTTCAATCTTTACCTGCAACAGGCGGCGTGTTTCGGCGTTCATGGTAGTTTCCCATAGCTGATCCGGATTCATTTCGCCAAGACCCTTATACCGCTGGATAGTCAAACCGCGTTTTGAATCATCCAGCAGCCAGTTCATGGCTTCGCTAAATGTTTTTACCTCGGCGCGATTTTCACCCCGACTTACCCAAGCGCCTGACTCTAGCAGTCCGCTGATGCGTTTGCCGAGTTCCGCAATTTCTCGATACTCCGCAGTTGCGAAAAATTCTTTTTGTACCGGTTTGTCGATTTTGAGGCCATGGTGACTGCGACTGATCCGTAGTACCGGATCACCGGTTTCATTTTCTTCTCGTGACACGGAATATTTACTTTCGGTTCCCGGTAAATCATCAAGTGCTTTTTCGAGATTAGCTGCCCAGGAAGTTAACCACTTTTCGTTCATGAAGTTTTCTTCGGTCACTTCGGGCAAGTGCACCATTCTTTTAAGTACGTTTTCATCGTAACGGCGTGACCAACGCTGGATGATCCCACGCACACGCATGAATTGTTTACACAAATCCTCAAGCGCTACGCCGGTGATGGGGGGTGCCGATTCGTTGATATGCAGTTCCGCCCCATCCAGTGCAATATTTAACAGGTAATTGTTCAGTTCGATATCGTCCTTGACGTATTGTTCCTGCTTGCCCTTCTTGAGCTTGTATAAAGGTGGTTGCGCGATGTAAATGTGACCGTTCTCTACCAGTTCTCGCATTTGTCGGTAGAAAAACGTCAACAACAAAGTACGGATATGCGAGCCATCCACATCGGCGTCCGTCATGATAATGATTCGGTGATAGCGCAATTTCTGGATATTGAACTCGTCACGGCCGATACCACAACCCAGCGCCGTAATCAGTGTGCCGACTTCGGTGGAAGAAATCATTTTGTCGAAGCGGGCTTTTTCAACATTCAGTATTTTACCCTTTAGCGGAAGAATGGCCTGGAAACGACGATCCCGACCTTGCTTCGCCGAACCGCCAGCGGAATCGCCCTCAACAATAAATAATTCAGACAAGGCTGGATCGCGTTCCTGGCAATCCGCAAGTTTGCCCGGCAACCCGGCGATATCCAGAGCACCTTTACGGCGTGTTATTTCTCGAGCTTTACGCGCAGCTTCGCGCGCACGTGCCGCGTCGATTACTTTACCTACAATAGTTTTTGCTTCATGCGGGTATTCGAGCAGGTATTCCTGCAATTTCTCCGCCACCACGGATTCCACAACACCTTTAATTTCCGAAGAAACCAGCTTGTCCTTGGTCTGTGAAGAAAACTTCGGATCGGGCACCTTGACCGACAGTACAGCGGTGAGTCCCTCGCGCGAGTCGTCGCCGGATACCTGTACTTTTTCCCGTTTGAGGAATCCCTCGCG
>JAZFYH010000136.1:0-4394 GCA_036443475.1 Gammaproteobacteria bacterium
CCTCTTTCAGTTCATTAACTACTCATTTGTTTTTCGCGAATTTCGTCAAGCGTTTTGCAATCTATGCATTGCGTTGCAGTAGGCCTTGCTTCGAGACGCCGGACGCCGATTTCAACGCCGCATGAATCACAATAGCCGTAATCCTCGTTATCCAGGTTGATAATCGAATCATCGATCTTTTTGATCAGCTTGCGTTCCCTGTCCCGGGTACGCAGTTCCAGACTGAACTCGGATTCCTGAGTGGCGCGGTCGTTAGGATCTGGAAAGTTTGCCGCCTCGTCCTGCATGTGGTGCACAGTGCGGTCAACTTCTTCCATCAGTTCGTGCTTCCAGGCATCTAGAATCTGGCAAAAATGATCTCGCATGGGATCACCCATGTACTCTTCACCACGTTTCTTCTTGTAAGGTTTAAACCCCAGCAGGATTGCACGGCTCCCTGATGATTTTCTGGGCTTGACCCGTGCGGCCTTCTTTACCGTCGCTTTACTGATGGTTTTCTTGGGCGCGGTTTTCTTCCTGCTTGACGCCTTCTTTTTGGCGCCCCTGGCAGCCTGTTTCTTGGCTGGCATTCGGTTACTCCTGTGCTTTACGAAAAATAAAACCGGCAGTTTATACCCGAATAAGCCGGATGCCGCAAGCGCAGGCTAGGCGGCCGGTCCAGAATCCACGATGTTCGATTCTCTGTTCATTACCCACATCCGGGTAGCGCCGGCAACCGCGACCGGCATAACGGTGAAATTCACCAGCGGAATCATGGTGGCTATGGTTGCGGCAGTACCAAATCCCAGCATTAGACTGCGCCGGGTGCGAGCCTGAAGGCGTTGCTCGGAAAACCGAATACCCCGGTTGGATAGCGGGTAATCGGAATATTCCAGCGCCAGACTCCAGGCGCTGATCAGAAACCACAGTATCGGTAGCAATGGGGCGGTGATGCCGAACGGCAGCATAGCCAGGCTCACCACTGCGCCAACGGCCACCAGGCCCAGGAAATAACGCAATTTCAGGGCTTCAGAGATGAGATCCTGCCAGGCATCGGCCAGGAACCCTAGGCTGGTTGTGCCGCCAGGTTTTTGGCCCGTCAGGCGTTCCTCCACGCGTGCGGCTAATAACGAGTTGAAGGGCGCGCCAATAATGTTGGCCACCAGCGTGAAGCCATAAAAAATCACGATCAGCAGCAGCATCGCAAGCAAGACCCAAAGCAACCACGCCACCCAGTCCAGCCAATCCGGCAGGCGTGCGGTTAGCGCCTCCATAAGGCCTGCAAAGTGGTCTGCTGCCAGCCAAACTGCGAGTACGAAAATCACCAGGTTTACCAGCAGCGGGATGAGCACATAGCGCCGCAAGCCGGGTTGCCTGACCAGCGCAAAACCGGCCAAAAAATGGTTTATCCCTTGGCCGAAGGCTGCTGGATTCAAGGTAGGATCACCGGGTCAGACGCGTTCCAACCAGGTTGACGGTGTTCAGCGATGACAGTGGTGAAAATTCCACCACGTATGTTGAATTTCGCCGTCAGGCGCATGAACTTTGGAGAAAGGGCGGTCACCAAGTGGTCGAGAATCTGGTTGGTCACGTCCTCGTGGAACGCACCTTGGTCACGAAAAGTCCATATGTAAAGCTTCAGTGATTTGAGCTCGACACAAAGCCGGTCCGGAACGTACTCGAGATCCAGCTGGGCAAAATCCGGTTGACCAGTTTTCGGGCACAGGCAAGTAAACTCCGGTATTTGCATGCGGATGGTATAATTCCGGCCGTCACGGGGGTTCGCAAAGGTTTCCAGATCGGTTGCAGGCTGTGTTGTCATTCGGAACCTTCCGGATCAACGGCAGCGGAGAGCGTGTCGTGAACGTCGTTTTCGCGGGGCGAGTACTTTACACTAGGTGGCTGAAAGAGGCCATTTGCATACAGGGCAAGAATGCGACTCAGTAAAATAAAGCTGGCCGGGTTCAAGTCGTTCGTCGACCCCACCACAATCACCTTCCCAAGTAATCTAATCGGAATCGTCGGCCCAAACGGCTGCGGTAAATCGAATGTTATAGATGCCGTCCGATGGGTGATGGGCGAGTCTTCAGCGAAACACCTGCGCGGCGATTCCATGGCCGATGTTATTTTTAACGGTTCCAGTGCCCGTAAACCGGTAGGTACGGCAACCATCGAGCTGGTTTTCGACAATTCTGACGGAACCGTCGGTGGTCAGTATGCAAGCTACGCAGAAATCGCCATTCGACGGGTGGTCGCACGCGACGGCACATCTTCATTTTTTTTGAATGGTACGCGTTGCAGGCGTCGTGACATTGTCGATATTTTTCTCGGCACAGGGCTCGGATCGCGCAGCTATTCCATTATCGAGCAGGGCATGATTTCACGTTTGGTCGAAGCCAAACCGGAACAGCTACGGGTTTACCTTGAGGAAGCAGCCGGCATCTCCAAATATAAAGAACGACGTCACGAGACCGAAATCCGAATTCGACATACGCGGGAAAACATTTCGCGTCTTGATGATTTGCGCGGCGAAGTCGAAAAGCAGCTGCAGCATTTGCAGCGCCAAGCCAGAACGGCGAAGCGTTATAAAGGCTTGAAAGACGGAGAGCGCAAAGTAAAGGCCGAATTGGTCGCACTCAAGTGGCAGCGCCTGGACCACGAGGTCGGTCAAGAAGATCGCCGTGTTGCAGAGAAACAGAATCAATTAGAGGGCGCTGTCGCCGAACAGCGTGCAGTGGAAGCCACGATAGAAAAAACCCGGGAGCAGCACAGCGAGGCTAACGATTCATTCAACGCGGTGCAGGGTCGTTTCTACGGCATTGGTGCAGACATCGCACGTGTCGAGCAGGCTATACAGCATGCTAAAGATTTACGTAGCCGGCAGGAGAAGGATTTGGCCGACGCTGAGCAGTCACATGCCGAAATTTCCGGACATATAAAACGGGATCGTGCCCAGCTTGCGGAAATAGAAGACAGTTTGTCTGATCTTGAGCCACAGCTGACTAGTCTGCACAAGGCGGAAAAGACATCCAGTGAACGTCTTGCGGCGGCCGAAGAACGCATGCAGGCGTGGAATTCGAACTGGGATGATTTTAATAGCGCGGCGAGTGAAACCGCACAAAATGCAGAAGTCGAGCGTACGCAAATTGACTACCTGCAACGCCGCGTGCATCAAGCGACTGCCCGGTTGGAAAAACTGCGCGAGGAACGCGCTGCGTTATCCAGCGACGAACTGGAGGCGGAAATTGATCGTCTGGGCGAACAAGGTAGTGAATCAAGCCAGGAACGCAATCGACTACAGAAAGCACTAGGCGAAGCAAACCTTGAATTGGGTAATCTGCGCAGCGATGAACAGCGATTGGTTGGGTCAGTGCACTCGGCACGCGAAAACATAGCAGCGGTACGAGGCCGCCTGGGTTCACTCGAGGCATTGCAACAGTCCGCTCTCGGTAAGTCGAAATCAGAGGTGAACGATTGGTTGCGCACGCGCAAGCTGGATACGCTACCACGCCTGGCCGAACAGGTTGTTGTCGAAAGTGGATGGGAGGCAGCACTAGAAACGGTGCTCGGCTTCCATCTTGAGGCGGTGTGCGTAGAGCAGCTGGATAAGTTCACCGCCGAACTCGAAAAACTCTCCGCGGGCACCCTGACGCTTGTGGAAACCGGCGGTAGTGAGGAAGCCGGTGCAGCCAAAGAGAATTCCTTGCAGGCCAAAGTGAAGTCTTCCGCACCGGTGGCAGGCTTCCTGCTTGGAATTATCGCCGTTGATGATCTGGTGGACGCAGTAAGAATGCGCAACAAACTTGGCGTCGGCGAATCGGTAATTACACGCAACGGCATCTGGATGGGTCCAAACTGGGTGCGCGTGAACCGTGAGGAAGATGCACGCAAGGGTGTACTTGCTCGTGAGCAGGAAATCAAACAGGTAAACGAATCCCTGGTGGTTGTACAGAGCGAAGCAGACGATATGGCGCGGCAGTTGGATGAAACACGTGCCCGAATCAAGTCTCAGGAGAAACGCCGCGACGAATTGCAGGAAAAAGTAAATTTTGCGCACCAGGCGTCAGCTAACCTGAATGCCAAACTGGATACCTCACGTTCACGGCTTGACCAGATGGTTGAGCGCGCATTTGAAATCGATCAGGAACTTGAAGATTTGCGTGAAGAGCTGGTCAACGCGGAAACCGAGATTCAGGACGCAAAAACACGACTGGATCAGGCTGAACGCAGCTTGGAAACTGCAGAAATCCGACGCGAATCCCTGGTTGAAGAACGCGATGACATGCGCACGGAGCTCGAAGAGGTGCGTTGTGAGGCCAAAGAGGATCGCGAAAAGGTACACGATGTTGCTCTGAAAGTGGAATCCAAGCGATCACTCCGGGAGTCAACGCAAAACGGTATGGAGAGAATGGTTG
>JAZFYH010000137.1:0-4126 GCA_036443475.1 Gammaproteobacteria bacterium
ATCGGTGATCTTCCGCTGGAGGCCATGCTTGAAAAAGTCATGTCTACCTTGCGCGAACATTTTGGGTGGGAGTTTGTCGGTTGCGCGTTAATTGATGAGATCCACCAGACCACGGTTTGCGCTGCGATGTCATCGAGCATCGAAACCGAGATTGCAGTCGGTTACACACAGCCTTTATCGCGCGGCATGGTTGGCGAGGTTGCGCGCACCGGCCGTGCCATGTTCCTGGACGATTTAGCGACCTTTCCGAACGTGATAGCCCTAACACCAGGTGCCATAAGTGCCATGTGTGTGCCGATTCGCCTGGGGGATCAGGTTATCGCGGTGCTCGATATCGAATGCCGCAACCCGGATGTCCTGCGTGACGAGCAAGCGTATCTGGATACCGTGGGAGAATTTATCGCCAATGCAATAGTCAGTACACGGCGACGTGTAGATTTGACGCAGCACGCAGATCTGATGCAAATCATGAGCGATGTGTCACTGCTTGCCCTAGACGCGGAAAATATTGAGCAGGCACTGCAACGGCTGGTGAAATACATTTACCAGGCATTCCCGATAGAAATTTGCAGCATTCTGCTGTTGAACGAAGCAGGCACGAAATTTGAGGTTGAAAAATATTCCGGTTCCATGGAGTTGCACCCACCGGGTCGTGACGAGTGGCCGATTACAGTAGGTATATGCGGACGTGCCGTGCGTACCGGTGAACCGCAATGGATACCGAACGTCGCTGATGACCCGGATTACATAGCGGGTAACGAAAAAGTGGTTACCGAATACATCGTACCGATCAAATTTCGTAAAAAAGTTCTGGGTGTGCTCAACCTGGAAAGCGATTCGCCCGATGTGTTCACACTCTATACGCGAACGGTGTTCAGAAGTCTTGCGGATCAGGTGGCCGGTGCCCTGAATCTTTCAAGTATTAATCAGAAGCTTGAACAGGCGAACACCAAGTTGCGTAAAATCTCGTTACTGGATCCACTGACGCAAGTGGCAAATCGCCGCCAGTTTGATGAAACCCTTGACCGTGAATGGCGACGGGCTTTGCGCAACCAGCAACCGCTTGCCGTGTTGCTGCTTGATGCCGACAATTTCAAGCAGTTGAACGACCATTACGGTCATTTGACTGGCGATAAATGCCTGCAACGACTCGCGGAAATTGTGCACACCAACCTGCGCCAGGGTATCGATCTCGTCGCCCGTTATGGCGGTGAGGAGTTCGGCATCATCCTGCCCAACACCAACCTGGCCAGTGCGCAGGAGGTGGCCGAGAAGCTGCGCAAAGCGGTGGAAGCCGAGGGCATACCGCATGCTGCGTCGTCTGTCGCCGACGTGGTGACTGTAAGCCTGGGCATTTCTGTCACGGTTCCCCAAACTGAAGACGGCCAGCGGGCACTGGTGCATCAAGCCGACACCGGACTTTATGCTGCCAAGCGCGGTGGCAGAAATCGCATTTGCCAAGCCGTCGTACTCGCTTCCTAGCCTGGTTCTAACAGCCGAGTGGGTCTTTCTTGACCGCGCGCGAGCCTACAGGTAGCCTTGATCTACGAACTTCTTCGTTTATTAGTTTATGAGGACAACCATGACTGGCGTAAGACTGGCAAAAGCAGGGTTACTCGCGATCATCGTGCTGGCTGCGCTGCCCACAGAAGCCGCCCGGGCGCGGGATAAAGCGCCTTATGCCTGGAACAACAGAGGGCTGGTACTGATCAGTCTCCATCCGCGTCCCATTCTGGAAGATGGCGTCCTGGGCCGGGAACAGTTGGCTTACCGCTTCTTCGAACTGCGCCACGTTGAAACCGATCAACGGATTCGGTTCGATTACGATCCCAGCGAGGTTTATCTGGCCGAGGTAGCCCCTGGATACTATTGCGTCAGCAAGATTGAGTTTACGGACGGCTCCGTAGCAGATCTCTGCAGCGAATCCGTTTTTCCGAGTAATGGCGGCGAGCTTGCCAACGCCGGGGTGTGGACAATCGGCGTGCAGGATGTTGGCGAGGGGCGCAAGGAAAGTGTGCTGATTCGTGCCCTGGCACACCGACTGGCCTTGGTATACCTGGCACAATCCAAATACTCCGAGAAGCATCCTAATTTTTTCCATGAACGCGAGCTCTCGCAGGCGGGAGAAGTGCCGATTCGTGGCACCACCTGGTACTCACGCGATTTGACCGGCGAACAACGTTTGTACCGGTTTTATCCGAATGGCAAGTTTGAGCTGGTTGATGAGTTATGGAATGTATTGCCGGGGCGCTGGAAACTGCGTGGCAACCGGATTACTGCGTGGGCAGGACGAGACATGCGTTACAAGCGACCACCCGTGGACTTCTCTGGCGAAATACGTAACGGCAGAATTGAGGGGGTAATCAACGACAACCTGGGTACGCAATTCAAGTGGATTGCATCGTCTAACCCGTTTTCACCGTCATTCTACAATTACACGGATCGGCTGAAGCTGGTGGCACTGACGAACTTCGATTACCCGAAGAACGCATTCAAAAAACACCAGGAAGGTTACGTCAAGTTGCGTTATCGGGTACCGGTTTATTACTCGCAACAAACAGGTTTGCGTGAAGTCGCAAGACCAACCGATTTTGAAGTTCTGGAATCGTACCCGTCCGGAGTATTTGACGAAGCGGCAAAGCTTGGTCTGATATACCGCCACTACGCGCTACCTATTGTTGACGGCGAACCACAGGAACAACTAATCGAAGAGATCATCAAGTTCGAAATATCGGTTACGGATGCAATTAAAGTCATCGGTCTTGAGGGCGCCGAAGAACTTCAGGACTTTCACTAAGCTTGCTGCTGAATTTTGGGCGCAAGGTACCAGCCATGGCGGATTTCATGACCGCTTGCACACGGTTGGTCACCATCTGTTTTTAACCCCGAATATTTTGAGTCGGGTCTAAACCGCTACTTCGGCGTTTGAAACCGCGCATGCCGGAAAGGGTGGAAACGCAGGCCTGGTGATCCAGTTAACCTGATTGCTACACGCCTGACTTGCTATTATCCCTAAGGTCACCGGTTTTGGCCGGCATTTCCACCTGACCAGAAAGGGCAATGAGAAGAGAACTACGACCAATCTTTGCCGAGTTTGGCGCCTGCGTGCAGGTGGCCCAGGTCATGGAGTACGGCCTGTCCACGCTGATCGCGCTGTCTGCCAAGCAAGAAGGCAGCAAACTTCACCCGAAACGCATCGGCCAGATGAACCAGCGTGAGGCTGATCAGACCTTGGGTGAGTTGTTCAGCAGTGCGCGCCAGAAAGAGTACTTCACCGACGCCGAAGTGAAAATGGTGTTCCGCGCCATCAGTGTACGTAACAAGCTGGTGCACAACTACATGATCGATTATGTAGAAAAACTTATGCACCCGGAAGGGCGCAAGTGGCTCATCGAAGATATACGCAAATGCCGCAAAGTGATCGAAAATGCGGGTCAGATTGTCGAGTCAATGATAAATCGATACCTGGAAGAGGAGGGTTCAAGCATGGAGGAACTTAAAGATCAGGTTGAGGCGTATTTCGATGCCAGTGATGACCAAATTGGTACTTGAATTTCCGTGTTTCGATCCATTCGAGTTTTTTGTTTACTGACCTGCCTGGTTTCCATCGCGCAGGCAGGGCCTGAACCGTTTTCGGACGTACTTCCCAGCATAAATGCCTATCTTGGCTATCATTTTCTCGAAGAACCAGATCGCAAATCCCTGCTGCATCCGTTATTTGAACTACGATACCTGGATGAGAACGGCAGGCAACAGCAGGAGTCGAGGTCGGATCCGATCGGGATGCCTATTATCGTTTCGTATAAGGGCAGTCTGGTAGCACTTGAACAGATATCCACTCATTTGTTAAGCGCTAGTCTGCACTACACGAACGAAGAGCGTGCGTGGTTGTTGCTGGTTGAGGAGGATGATAAGTGGACCGTTATTTCGGCACAACATGTTGCGGCACGCGAGTACGAAGGTGACGGCTTATTCGATCTTGGCAAGCGCACGGACATCGTTCGGGAAATTGTAGCAAAATTTTATTTGCACACTGCCACAGGTAACCTGAAATCGCTACGCCAACTATTCGGTACGGGATGGCTTGAGATTTACCAGGTGGAGCCAGGCAGACAATGGCAGACAC
>JAZFYH010000138.1:0-2132 GCA_036443475.1 Gammaproteobacteria bacterium
CGCTTGCGACACTGTGCGGCCTTATGCTGGCGGCAAGCCTGGTGCGAAGTCCTGCCGCTGCGTGGTTGGGTTTGGTAATGGGTACCTGGTTACTGGCAGGGTGGTGGGTATTTCCGCTGATCAATCCCGCGCGTACGCCTGACGCCATCATGCAGCGAGCTGCTGACTTGTCGCGCGATGGTGATCTTGGCATCGTGCATTGGAAAGCGCAGCAATTGTTGTTCATGAAGAGAGGGATCACGCACTTCGGATTTCGGCGCGTGGATTACCGGCAGGAAATGCAAGATGCTCTAGCCTGGTTGGCGGGTGATGGTGATAAAAACCGTTACCTGATGTTGCCGAACGATGTCATTATGCGTTGTCTTGATCAATCGCGCTTTTCCGTACTTGGCTATCGCAGCCGCCATACCTGGTATCTTGCGGACGTAGCAGCTATTAGGGAAAAATGTCGCCACAGATTACGAAATCAGGCACCGGGTACTCTTTACCATGTTGAATAATATGAAAAGAGCGGGACGTAAATGAAACTTACAGTGCACGGCAGTGGTTACGTCGGCGCGGTGGCTGCAGCGTGTTTTGCCAGTATGGGCAACGATGTGGTTTGTGTTGATATTGACCCGGACCGCGTTGCCGCGTTCAATGCCGGAAAAATTCCCCTCTACGAACCCGGTCTGGCAACACACGTCATCGCTGGGCTGGCACGCGGAAACCTGCGGTTTACCGAGAAACCTGAAAGTGGAGTGCGACACGGTGATCTGCAATTCATTACCGTGGGCACGCCACCTCGCGGAGACGGTGCGGCCGACCTGCGCCATGTATTGACAGTAGCCAATACCATTGCACGGAACATGGAGCAACCAAGAATTATCGTTATCAAATCCACCGTTCCAGTAGGCACAGCGGATCGCTTGCGTGATGCTGTAACAGAGGTATTGGTGGAACGCGGAGCACACATTGAATTTGACGTAGTGTCCAATCCGGAATTCTTGAAAGAAGGAAACGCGGTTGAAGATTTTATGAAACCGGAACGGATCATCGTAGGCACGGAACGGGAAACCAGTGCAAAAGTTCTGCGTCAACTGTATGCACCGTTCACTCGTATTCGTGATCGAGTCATAGTGATGCCAGTTCGGGATGCCGAATTCACCAAGTACGCGGCCAACGCCATGCTGGCATCGCGAATCAGTGTAATGAACGAATTTGCACGCGTAGCGGAGAATTTGGATGTGAATATAGAAAATGTTCGCAAAGGTATTGGTTCTGATCCGCGAATCGGGTATCGGTTTATTTACCCCGGTTGTGGGTACGGCGGATCCTGTTTTCCTAAAGATGTGAAGGCCTTGATACAGACGGCAAAGTCCGTAAACGTGGATATGGAAATCCTGTCAGCTGTTGATTCCGTCAACGCTGTGCAAAAGCGGGCGTTGTTCGAAAAACTGCATGCCCATTTCAAGGGTGAACTGCAAGGCAGGACTATCGCGTTGTGGGGGCTTGCGTTCAAGCCGAACACAGACGATATGCGTGAAGCACCCAGCCGGGTTCTGATCGAGTTGTTGCTCGAACATGGCATGACAGTTCGCGCCTATGATCCGGGTGCCTTGGAAAAGGCGAAGAAACTCTACCCAGAGATGGAAAACTTGGTGTTATGCGAGCAGGCCAATGAAACACTGACCGGTGCGTCTGCCTTAATCATTGCGACGGAATGGGCGGAATTTCGCAGTCCGAATTTCGACATCATGCGAAAGAAAATGCGCGAACCGGTCATATTCGATGGCCGTAATCTCTATGATCCGGCGCAGGTAGCAGAAGCCGGATTTACTTATTACTCCATCGGACGTCCGCCGTCGGGTCCGGCTACGTCGTAAAGTCGATTTCCAACATATCGTAATTCGAATCGTGCATGCCAAGCGCGCGGTAAATGTCTGCGGCGTTCTGATTTTGCCGGTCGACGTAGAGACGTATGCCGCAGACATCGTCCTGCGCCATTGCTTGTTCATAAATATGTCGGTAAAGAGCTCCAAATGCGCCGCTGCCACGGTGATCAGGATGGACGTAAACACTTTGAATCCACCAGAAGTTCCCGTTGCGCCAGTCACTCCATTCCAGCGTGACCATTGTCTGCCCAATTACCT
>JAZFYH010000139.1:0-8576 GCA_036443475.1 Gammaproteobacteria bacterium
TGGCCTTCGTTCACCGCGTACAGCGTGACCGCCATTTCTGCCACCGACATGGGTGAATACTGCTTCTGTTTCATCAGCTCGGTAACGCGCTTGCCACGATCCAGCTGCTTGCGGGTGGCTTCGTCCAGGTCCGAGGCGAATTGCGCAAAAGCTGCCAGCTCGTGGAACTGCGCCAGGGCCAGACGTACGCCACCGCCCAGCTTTTTAATGACCTGGGTCTGGGCCGCCCCGCCGACGCGGGACACGGAGATACCGGCGTTAATGGCCGGCCGGATACCGGCGTTGAACAGGTCCGATTCCAGGAAGATCTGGCCGTCGGTAATGGAAATCACGTTGGTGGGCACGAAGGCCGACACGTCACCCGCCTGGGTTTCGATGATCGGTAGTGCGGTCAGGGATCCGGTTTTTCCCTTTACTTTGCCGCCGGTGTATTTCTCCACGTATTCAGGGTTAACGCGCGCAGCACGTTCCAGCAGACGCGAATGCAGGTAGAACACATCACCCGGATAAGCTTCGCGACCCGGCGGACGGCGCAACAGCAACGACACCTGCCGGTAAGCCCAGGCCTGCTTGGTCAGGTCGTCATAAATAATGAGCGCGTCCATGCCGTTGTCACGGAAGAATTCGCCCATGGAACAACCGGAGTAAGGCGCGATATATTGCATGGCCGCTGATTCGGAGGCGGGCGCAGCAACCACGATGGTATGTTCCATGGCGCTGTGCTCTTCCAACTTGCGTACCACGTTGGCGATGGTGGAGGCTTTCTGACCTATCGCCACGTAAATACAAAACACACCGGCACCTTTCTGGTTAATGATGGTATCGATCGCAACCGCAGTCTTACCGGTCTGGCGGTCACCAATAATCAGTTCACGCTGGCCGCGACCTATCGGCACCATCGCGTCAATCGACTTCAATCCCGTTTGTACAGGTTGTGATACAGACTGGCGCCAAATAACACCCGGCGCCACTTTTTCAATCGGCGCGGTTTCGCTAGCTTTTACTTCGCCCTTGCCGTCGATCGGCTGACCGAGTGAATCCACAACGCGGCCCAATAATTCCTTACCGACCGGCACCTCGAGTATGCGGCCGGTGGTCTTGACGGTGTCGCCTTCGGAAATGTGCTTGTAGTCACCGAGCACGACCGAGCCGACGGAATCGCGTTCCAGATTCAGCGCCAGGCCGAACGTGTTGCCCGGAAACTCGAGCATTTCACCGTACTTTGCGGCGGCAAGCCCGTGAATGCGCACAATACCGTCGGTAACAGTCATCACCGTACCAACATTGCGCGCTTCCGCACCTGCTTCGAAGTTGTCGATCCGTTCCTTGATGATCGAGCTGATTTCCGAAGGATTGAGAGCCATTGTTGCTTCCTCTTTTATGAATTCGCTATGACTGTGTCGTCATGCACTTAATGCGTTATGCGCGCCGCGAGCCGTTCCAGCTTGCCGCGCATCGAGTCGTCTATTACCATGTCGCCGGCGCGAATCACTGCGCCGCCCAGCAAGCCTGCATCAACTGAACAACTCAAATCGACGTTCTTGCCCAAACGCTTTTTCAACGCCGCAGCAATGTTTGCCTGTTGACTTGCATCCAAAGTCGCGGCAGAAATCACTTCAACTTCAATGCGATTTTCTGCTTCGGCGCGCATTGCGCGGTATGCATCCGCAATATCCGGTACAGCACTCAAGCGGCGATATGTAGCCAGCAGACGCACGAAATTTTTCCCGGCGTCATCAAGCACATCGCCAACGACATCATTCACGATGTCAGCAAGCTGGTCCGGCGTAACGCGCGGATGACCGATGGCCAATTGCATGGTTTCATCAGTGACAATATCTGCCAGTTGGCCAAGCAGATCGCTCCACTGTTGGAACGTGCCACTGGACTGCGCGGTTTCAAACACGGCACGGGCCCAGGGTCTTGCTACGCTGCTGGTTTCAGCCATTTATAGTCTCGTAACTCGATGTAGTGGTTTCAACATGATCAGCTAGATCTCGTTCGCAACTTTGTCGAGCAGATCCTTGTGCGTCGATGCGTCAATTTCACGCTCAAGTACTTTGCCCGCACCCAATACGGCGATTTTTGCGATCTCCTTGCGCAGCGCTTCACGCGCCTGGGCAATTTCCTGGTCAAGTTGCGCTTTCGCGCCGGCTATCAGCCGTTCGCCTTCCGCCTTGGCATCGGTCTTGGCTTCCTCGACCATCTCGGTATCACGTTTGTTGGCCTGGTTGAGTATCTCGGCGGCCTGTCCCTTGGCTTCGTTAAGCATTTTCTTGATCTCTTCCTTCGCCTGCTCCAGATCGCGTGTACCGCGTTCCCCGGCTGCCAGTCCGTCAGCAATTTTCTGCTGTCGGGCACGCAGTGCCTGGATGATCGGCGGCCAGACGAACTTTGTGGTCACGATCAGAAATACCGCGAAGGTCAGCATTTGGCCAAACAGAGTTACATTGATATTCACAATGATTCTCCGGTGTGTTTACTGCGATTCCCCATCGGCAAGCTCAGCTGCTCAGCGCCGCCAACAGTGGATTACCTGTCAGCAACCAGAAGGCAATACCAACGCCAACAAACGAAACGGCGTCGAGCAAACCGGCGACAATGAACATGCGGATCTGCAACATGCCGGTCAATTCTGGCTGACGAGCGGCGCCTTCAAGAAATTTACCGCCAAGCAGGCCAAAACCGATTGCAGTACCCATGGCACCGAAGGCGAGAATCAAGCCAACCGCTATCGCAGTACTTGCCTGAATTTGTGCAATCATTTCGATTTCCATCTCATTTCCTCCAAATACATTTTTTGAACAGCAATTAGTGTTTTTCGTAGGCAAGGCCCAAGTACACTATTGTCAATGTCATGAAAATAAACGCCTGTAGCGGAATTACAAGGATATGAAACAGCGCCCAGACGCCTCCCGGTATCCACTGCACGTAGAAGGGAAGCATTGCAATAAGGATGAAAACCATTTCCGCTGCATACAAGTTGCCAAACAAGCGTAGTGCTAACGATATTGGTTTCGCAAGTAATTCGATCAGGTTGAGTATCAAATTTGCCGGCATTGCCCACGGTCCGAACGGATGCGTCAGCAATTCCTTGGTGAATCCGCCGATACCCTTTCCCTTGATGCTGTAAACGAAAATCAGCAACAGGACGGTCAGTGACAGCCCAAAGGTTGCATTTGGATCTGCCGAGGGAACTATGCGCAAGTAATGAACATGGAAAACTTTGTCAGCAATAAGGGGAAACAGATCAACCGGAATAAGATCAAGCAGGTTCCAGAACAATACCCAGACAAAAATGGTCAGTGCCAGTGGTGCGATGAATTCACGTGGCCCATGAAAAGATTCCTTTACGGAGTTATCCGCCCATTCGACCAGCACTTCGACGAAGTTCTGAAATGGTCCTGGTAACCCGGCCTTGACCCTGCGTGCGACGATTAACATGGGTATTAGGAACAACAAACCCGTTACCCAGGAAAAAAACAGTGTGTCGAGATGCAGCGTCCAGAAACCTTCGCCAACCGTCAAATTGGTAAGATGATGAGTAACGTATTCCGTGGGCGTGGGTCCGCCGGCACCAGCCATTTTTAGTTTCCGTTCCCGTTATTCCACATCAGGGCGAACCAGTACATCGTCAAGGCAGCTCCAAATGTTGTTATCAGCGGAATGAATTCGTCCCGAAACAACATCGCCGAGATGAAAAACAGCCCTGCTGCCAGGACGAACTTTAATGCCTCCGCCCTGAAGAAAACGCTTACCATAACGCGGGCATCTTGCTCACCGCGCGACGAAAAAAATTTCAGCGCAAAGTACAAACTGAGAATTGCCGCGATAGCCCCACCGGAAAATGCGGCCAGCGCCTCCCTTTGCTCCCCGAAAAAACCCCACATGCCTGCCCCAAGCAGGGCGATGAAAAATTGCCCGATGACAATGCGTGCAGGGATCGAATTCAGCACGCCTTAGCCCCCGGCGAGTTCCTCAGTAGGGACGCGGAAGTATAAGGATTTTGCCTTACGCTGGCAATGAAAGCACGGGTGCTCAACCAGCGGAATGCCGCGCCCGGCGCGGGTTTCGGGTTGTTAGGCAGTGAAATTGTCGATTGGGACATTCAACTTGACATGCAACCATTTAGTTGCATAATGAAGTACTGTGGATATCGTTTTCAAGGCGCTCGCAGACCAGACCCGGCGTAGCATGCTTGACCGGTTATTCGAACGGGATGGACAAAACCTGGGAGCACTGGTCACTGGCTTAAACATGAGTCGCCAGGCGGTAAGCAAACACCTCGGTATCTTGATTCGGGCCGGACTGGTGGTAGTGGACTGGAAGGGGCGGGAGAAACGGCACTACCTCAACGCGGTACCCATTCGTGAAATCCATGATCGCTGGGTCTCCCGGTACGCACAGCGGCCTGCTGCCGCACTGGTCGCACTCAAAAAACGCTTAGAGGAGCAATCTGGCAATGAGTGAGCTGAAACATTTCTACCAAACTTATATTCGCTCGTCGGCTGACAAGATCTGGCAGGCCCTGACCGATCCAGAGTTTACCGTGCAGTATTTTCATGCCACGCGCGTGCAAAGTAGCTGGCAATCCGGCAGCACGATTGAGTACCTGATGCCTGATGATTCGGTTGCAGTAACAGGTGAAGTCATTGAATGCAATCCGCCTTCACGTCTGGCGATAACATGGCAAGCAAAGTACAGCCCCGAACTTGCAAACGAACCGCCGTCGCGAGTGGTTTTCGAAATCACTGAACTGGAAGACGGTGTCTGCCGGCTAAGCGTGACGCACGATAACTTTCAGCCCGGTAGCAAAACATTCGAACAAATTCAGCCTGGCTGGGACCCGATATTGTGCAGTTTAAAAAGCCTGCTCGAAACCGGCTCGGCCATGCCCATCCCCCAAAACTTGTAATACCCGAGGAGGCCCAAAATGCGCCGACTTCATTTATTGTTACTGCCATTGTTGGTTTTATTGCCTGGTGTGGTCAACGCGCTACCGGAAGCGCACGCATCGATGTTAATTAACGCGCCGATTGATAAGGTCTGGCATTCCTGGACCACCGCGGAAGGATTGAAGTCGTTCCTGGCGCCGGATAACAACATAGATGTCAGGGTAGGCGGAAGATTCGATATTTATTTCGCACCGGAACGCGAACCCGGTCAACGTGGCACGGAAAACATGCGCCTGCTGATCCTTGAACCCAACAATCGGCTTGTATTCACGTTTGATCAGCCGACGTTTTTTCCCGAGGTGCGGGGTCAACACACTTGGGTAACTGTGACATTGCGTGTACGTAATGAAAATCAGACCGACGTGTATATTACCCACGCTGGACTTGGTGACCATGGCCAATGGATTGGCGTACATACCTATTTTACCAACGCCTGGCAAATCATCCTGGGTCGACTTGAGTGGACTATGCATAACGGTCCGGTGGATTGGAAGAATCCACCGTCGGGATTATGGTACGCGCCAGATATAGAAGAATTGCTGAAACTGAAAAAATCTATTTAATGTGCTTCAGAATGCCGTCTAGCTCGTCAAGGCTGTTGTAGCTGATAACCAGCTTGCCTTTTCCCTTGGCCGTGTGCTGAATGGAGACTGTGGCGCCCAGTCGCTCGGTCAGGTCATTTTCAAAACGCTGAATATTCGGATCGATCCGGGCCGGGGTTTTTGACTTGCTGCCACGACTAAAATGTTTAACAAAACGCTCGGTTTCCCGCACGGAGAGCCCACGTTTTGCCACTCGGTTGGCTGCTTCCACCTGGTCTGCGCCTTTCAAGGCCAGCAAGGCCCGCGCATGACCCATTTCCAGGTCACCGCTTTGTACCAGTTTCTTGACTGCGTCTTCCAGTTCCAGCAGGCGCAACAGGTTGCTGACTGTGGCGCGTGAACGGCCGATCGCGTCTGCGGCCAACTGATGGGTCATATCGAATTCTTCGATCAGGCGGGTCAACGCGTGCGCTTGTTCTAATGGATTCAGGTCCTCGCGCTGGATGTTTTCAATCAACGACATGGCCACGGCGGTGGAATCGTCCACCTCCCTGACTACAACTGGAATGTCATGCAACGCCGCCATTTGCGCAGCGCGCCAGCGACGTTCGCCGGCAATAATCTCGTATTTTCCGTCAGCGATCGGGCGCACCACGATGGGTTGCACCACGCCCTGGGCGCGGATGGAATTGGCCAGGTCCTCGAGGGATTCGGGATGCATGTCCACGCGCGGCTGGTACTTGCCGGGTTGTAGCAGGTCCACCGGCATATCACGCATGCGTACAGCATCATCGCTGACGGACGCAGTAGCGGTGTCGCTCAGCAATGCGTCCAGCCCGCGACCTAAACCTCTACGTTTACTAGCCACGATCTAAACCCCGGCGCTTAGTTGCCATATATATATTTCCCCCAGTAATAGCGTGACCGTAAAATTTTGTTATTACTCCCGGAAATAGCATGACCGCAAAATTTCATTCTGTCCCCCAGTAATGACGTCCCGCTAAATTTCATTACTTCCCCTGAAAATGCCATGCCCCAAGAACGGGCTGGGGATTTTAACAGCACGCTGTGCCGGTTTCACGCTGTTGCGCGAGTGGATTCCTCTTCGCGACGAGTCAGTTCGCCGGCCAACGCCAGGTAGGCCAGTGCACCACGCGACGCCTTGTCGTGCAGCAGAACCGGCACGCCGTAACTGGGTGCCTCGGCCAGGCGCACGTTGCGCGGCACCATGGTGGCATACACTTTGTCGCCAAAGTGCAAAATAAGCTGTTCAGAAACATCGCTGGCCAAATTGTTGCGCGGATCAAACATGGTGCGCAAAATGCCGGCAATTCTCAGCCGCGGGTTCACCGCATCACGAATCTGCTTGACCGTGCGCACCAGCCCAGACAACCCTTCTAGCGCGTAGTACTCGCACTGCATGGGAATCAGCACACTGTCGGCAGCAGTCAGGGCATTGACCGTCAGCGTACTCAACGACGGTGGGCAATCAATAAAAATGTAATCGTAGTTGGGGCGCGTGGATTCCAGCGCTTTTTTCAGTCGTGACTCGCGTCCTTGCATGTTAATCAGTTCGACACTTGCCGCGGTGAGATCGTCGTTGCCTGGCATGACGTCGTAGCCTGCGCCGTGACCGGCTTTGACGATAGTTTCCGCAGCCGTGGCTTCACCCATGAGGACTTCGCAAGTGGAATTTTTCATTTCGTGCTTGTCGATACCGCTACCCATGGTGGCATTACCCTGCGGATCGATATCAACCAGCAATACGCGGCGCTTCATGGCCGCCAGTGAGGCGGCAAGGTTGATGGCCGTGGTGGTCTTGCCGACGCCACCTTTTTGATTGGTTACTGCGAGAACCCTTGCCATTCACTTGTCCGTTTTGTGCATGACGACCAGGTGTCGCTCTGCTTCCAGGCCCGCGACAACCAGCGGCATGACCTGGTCCACCTTGATTTCCGGTGGCAACGACTCGATTTCCGCGTGCGGGTAAGCGCCTTTCATGGCCAGCATTATGGCGGCATTCGCACACAAGTGGGCAGATGACGTCACAAAATCCTTAAGGTTGGCAAAGGCGCGGCTGAGCACGGTAGCAAAGCCTTGCGTTGCTCGATAGTCCTCAACGCGACTTTGCACCACCTGCACATTGGTCAGCCCCAGGGTTTGCACCGCATGCTGCATGAAGCGGGTTTTCTTGCCGATTGAATCCAGCAAAAGAAACTCGCGATCGGGAAAAACAATGGCCAACGGCAGACCGGGCAAGCCTGCCCCGCTGCCGACATCTACAATACGCGACCCCTTGAGGTGTGGCGCCACGGCAAGGCTGTCCAGCAAGTGCTTGGTGACCATATCCTTCGGATCACGCAGCGAGGTGAGATTGTAGGTTTTGTTCCATTTTTGCAGCAGCTCGAGAAAATCAATCAGCTGGCTGGCTTCTTTGTCATGCAGGACAATGCCCTGCGCATCTGCGCCGGAAAGAAGTTGTTGCAAAAGCAGAGAAGTTGTCACGCCATCATTGTCCTTGCGATCACTAAAAGTATATCGGATGTGGACGACGATGGGTTATCGCGACAAGCGTAGTAATAATGCTATTGCTTACTTGACGTGCTCGTGGCCTAAAATTTCGATCAAGGGTTTCATCTGCTCAGCATAGAACTTCCATTTACCGATTGAATCGCGGTAGGGCGCGCGGCGTACCTGAGCAATACTGCCGGTTTTGATTGCAGTTTGGCTCTCATAATAATGCAAAACCGTTTCTTCCCACGGTAGATCACACCAGTCAATGATTCGACGGGCCCCTTGTTCAAAATTCGTAACCAAGTCCTCGTATTGGACATTTAAAATTCGATTGCCAAACAGCGTTTGCCAATGCCGCATTAGAGTCAAGTAAAGCTTGTAGAAACGGCCTAGTTCTTCCAGATCGCATGAATAGTAATGAAATCCAGTAAAATCGTTAAAAAAACATGACAGGCAGGTATCCAGCGGATCGCGCTGACAGTGAATAATTCGCGCGTTTGGCAAACACAGCACTATGAATCCTAAGTACAAAAAATTAATGGGTTGTTTATCAGTAAAAATCTTT
>JAZFYH010000140.1:0-2388 GCA_036443475.1 Gammaproteobacteria bacterium
GCCGATGGTAAGTTTCTTGGCAGGTACCGGAAGACGCACATACCACACGTTGATCCGGGGTTCTACGAAAAGTTCTTCTTCAAACCGGGTGATTCGGGTTATCCCGTTTTCGACACGGCATACGTGAAGCTCGGGGTGTACATCTGCTATGACCGGCATTTCCCTGAAGGTTGGCGGGCCCTGGCGCTGAACGGGGCGGAGTATATTGTCAATCCATCTGCTACCGTTGCGGGCCTGAGCAAGTACCTGTGGGAACTGGAACAGCCCGCGTCGGCTGCCGCTAATGGCGTCTTTATTGGCGCGATCAATCGAATCGGGAAAGAAGAACCCTGGGCGGACGAGATGGGTGAGTTCTACGGTTCAAGCTACATCGTAAATCCGCGTGGCCAGATTGAAGCGCAAGCCAGCTATGACCAGGACGAGCTGCTGGTCCACGAAATTGATCTGGACATGATTCGCGAGGTTCGCAATACGTGGCAGTTTTTCCGCGATCGTCGACCGGAGACCTACGGGCCCTTGATGCAGGGCTAAGAATGCCTGAGCAATCAGTCTAATTAGTGAAAAAACCAGGGACACACAGCAGTGTCTGATCAACCCGCACAAAGCAAGGTGGTTCCAGTTGGCGATTTTTACGAACTGGAAGTGGGGAAAGATGTTGCATCCAGCCCTCGTTACAACAAAGACATTGCACCAACCCGGGTAAACCAGCGTACCTGGAACAAATGGAATATAGCCGCATTGTGGGTAGGCATGTCGATCTGCGTGCCAACTTATACGCTCGGTGGTGTGCTGACAGCCTATTTTGGTCTCTCTGTTGGCGAAGCA
Organism: Gammaproteobacteria bacterium; assembly: GCA_036443475.1. Classification (GTDB taxonomy): domain Bacteria; phylum Pseudomonadota; class Gammaproteobacteria; order Natronospirales; family JAZFYH01; genus JAZFYH01. The sequence goes on from JAZFYH010000140.1 coordinate 826, forward strand.
TTGTGGGCTATTTTTCTTGCGAATGTCATCATATTGATTCCATTAACTCTCAATGCATTTCCCGGAACCAAATTCGGTATACCTTTTCCAGTAGTGCTGCGCTCCTCATTCGGGATGATCGGCTCAAACGTGCCCGCTCTGATTCGAGCGCTTGTTGCATGCGGATGGTTCGGTATTCAAACTCTGTTTGGCGGAATCGCCGTACATTTGTTGCTATCCGCGATATCGGATAGTTGGGCGAGTCTGGCGGGCAAGGGCGAGGTATTGGGCTTTTTTATTTTCTGGATCGCGAATCTTTGGGTGGTGATACGGGGTTTCGAGACAATTAAGCACTTGGAAGCCTTTGCGGCACCTCTGTTGTTGCTCGTGGGCCTGGGAATGATAGTCTGGGCTTGGCCGCAGGCGTCAGTGACTGAACTATTCGCCAAGGCCGGCAACCGGCCCGAAGATGCGTCCTTTCTGGGCTACTTTTTCGGGGGCTTGACCGCCATGGTGGGGTTTTGGGCGACCTTGTCATTAAATATCCCGGATTTCAGTCGTTTTGCAAGATCTCAGAAAAGCCAAATCGTTGGCCAGATTATCGGCTTGCCTGTCACGATGTTCCTATTCGCTGGGCTAGGCGTGGTCATGACGGCAGCGTCCGCACAACTGGTCGGCGAAACCGTCTCGGACCCCATTAACTTGATCGGAAAAATTGATAACACCTTCTGGGTCGTCGTTTCGATGGTCATCATTATCTTGGCGACGATATCCACTAACACGGCAGCCAATATCGTGTCGCCCACTAATGATTTCCAAAATATTGCGCCCAAGCTGATAAACCAGACCAAAGGCGTGCTTGTTACCGGATTCATCGGCGTCATGCTGATGGGTTGGGAATTGCTCAAGAAAATGGGCTGGCTCGAATCAGACGTTAGTGTGGAAAGTCTTTATTCCAACTGGCTGATCGGTTATTCGAGTCTTCTGGGTCCAATTGCGGGCATCATGATTGTTGACTACTTCCTTATCAAGAAACAGCGATTCGACTTGCCGGGCTTATACAAGGATTGCGGGCCTTATCCCGCATGGAATACAGCGGGTTTTGTGGCCTTCCTTATTCCAGTGGCGTTGACTCTCGTTGCCATCACCACTGGGAAGCTTCAATGGTTCTACAGCTACGGATGGTTCACGGGTTCTATTCTTGGGGGAATCCTTTATTACTTGATCAGTCACAAGGCCATCTCGCAGCCGGTGGTTTCTGAGTCAGTTGCGAGTCAAGCGTAACCACTGTCTCATATCAGCATGCCTGGTTAGTAGATGTTGGGATACTTAATTAGCAAATCGAGGTGAATGAAATGTCAGTACTCATAAAAGGCGGCACAGTTGTTACGGCTGATCAAACATTCCGTGCCGACGTCCTGTGTGTGGATGGAAAGATCGCAAGTATTGCAAAGGAGATAGACACACCGTCAGGTTGTGAGATCGTCGATGCAGGTGGGCAATATGTAATGCCGGGCGGCATCGATCCTCACACGCATATGCAACTGCCGTTCATGGGAACAATTGCCAGCGAAGATTTCTATA
>JAZFYH010000141.1:0-3374 GCA_036443475.1 Gammaproteobacteria bacterium
AAGCCGCGGAGTGCCGGTATGTACGAATCCAAGCGGAGCCAGTGCCAAGACCAACTCATCGACAAGGGCAGCGGTTACAAAATCGAGGTCCTTGGATAGGTAAACGTTTTCCGTATAAATCGATACATCGCTTCCACCAGAAAGAGTCGCGGTAATTCCCGCTTTTTGCAGTGAATTCGATACGAGTGCCGCAACCTCAAGAAGTGTGGAGTTTTTCGTAATCTCAGGCATTCAAATTTCTTTCCCTTTCCGGCGTGGGCGTTTTCGTTGCCGATAGAATTTCTCTAGCGTTGCATCAGGAATGCCTTTGTCCAATGTTTCCCGCAGCAGAATCCGCAGTCCTTTCAGCGCTGGGTCACGGGGGTTCCACGTATACATGCGACTGGTCCCAACCTTGCGGCTGACAAGAATGTACGCCTCCTCGAACTTGGCGAGCTGTTTTTGTACCTCACTAAGTGGCATATCGAAGGTTTTGGCGATTTCGCTGGCGTAGCCTTCCTCATAGTTCTCTATGAACAGAAGCGCTCTCGAAGCGGCCTTTCCGCCCAGCAATGTTTCTATGGTTGTCTGTGTTGCCATTTTCGTACTTTCCACCTACTAAGTAGGTATATTATACCTATTAACTAGTATAAATCCACCTATTGAATAGGTATTACTTGTTTCCTGAACAAATAAGACCGCACCCAAATGGTGCCGGCACCGTTATCCCTGATACGGTGCCGCCTATGAGAAAAGCCCCTGTCATAGCTCTTACCGGCTTATTGGGAGTAGTGCTGGTCTGGTCAGTCGTGTCTCGCAACAATGGCGAGGCCTTCAAAAAAAGCGGGTTGAACGCACATACACCGTCTGAAATCGGAGTTGCCGGGCTCCAAAAACCAGCCAACGAAGAAATTAATATTGGGAGTCATGCGCTAGAGTCTGGTGAATCTGCTGTAATCGCCGATTCAACGACCCTCGAGCCCATCGATGTACGGGAATGGCGCATGTCGCACGGTTATTACCTCAGTGGTTCAAACGACCCAGGGGCCAAACACCCTTACGAGTACTACGATTTAGAAACACTCGAGAAGTTGGCATTGAATGACGATGGCTTGGCACAATTAATGCTGGGGGAGAAACTCGCATTTTCGACCGAGCACAAAGACAGGTCGAGACAGCTTTATTGGCAAGCAGCAGTCAATGGATTTACTGTCAGCCTAGCACTCACTGCCATGGATAACATGGTACTAAGACATGGGTCAACATCCTTTGATTTTCCCATAAAAAACGAAGCTGGCGATATTTCCGATGAGTTCGCCGACCGGCTGAAATTTCTAGCAGCCGCGGAGTATCTGGGAGATTTCGTAGCATCACAAACGCTTCGGGACTACTTGGAATGGTTTGAATTAGGTGACTCTAGTGCAAGCCGAACCCGCATTTGCCGACTTGGTCTAGAACTCTCTAATCAAATTAAGGCAGAGCGTATCGATAAATCGGGTGGATCAAGGTGGCCGGCCGATATAGAAGTCTCTCTCGAAAAACCAAAGCCTATTTGTTCAATATGAGAATAATAGTGCCGATGTTCGCTTATTGATTGAAATATATGGTCGATCCCCTCGTCTACGTTAGTATTGCCGCAGCTTAGGGGTTTCTTGCTGTAACGGAGGGATTCAGGATGAACGATTCGCCGTCCCTGCCCAGAGTCGCGATGCTGACCATTGCAGTCGTGCAGGGCCTGTTGTTGTTCGCCCTCTACCGCGCGTTCGACACGGGTAGCTGGCCGAGCGAGTCGCCGCTTTGGTCATTTCCTTTGTGGACACTGGTTGTTGCATTGCCGTTGCTTTTTCTGCTGTCGCTAGATCGCGGCAACGCTCATCGTGTCAGCAAGATGGTGGCTGTTTCGGGCGTCGTCCTGGCGTTGCTGGCGATTTACACGGGGTGGCAGGCAGAGCCATTTGGCGAGTTTCCTTTGTTTGGCCTGATTTTCGCGTTCATTTGCAGCGTCACGCTGGCTTGCTTTAAAGCCTTGATGTACCTGCAGCAGCGTGCGAACCAGGTGCCGCTGACTTACCAGGTCTTGTTTACCAATTCGTGGCGAAACTTTCTCGTCACCGCGCTTTCTGCGCTTTTCGTACTGATTTTCTGGTTGATCCTGATGCTCTGGGGTGCCCTGTTCAAGGTTATCGAAATCGATTTCTTCCAGGACCTTTTTACCGAAGACTGGTTCGCTTTCCCCATTCTGGGTTTCGCATTCGGCCTGGGCGTCATTATCTTTCGCAACCTGACCCGGGTCATAGACAACATCACCAAGCTGTTGCACGGCTTGATCAAGCTCCTGCTGCCTTTGATCGTGGCCGTTGCAATCATCTTTATCGCCGCTCTGCCTTTTGTCGGACTGGACGCGCTTTGGGCAACCGGTAATGGAACCGCCCTGTTGTTGTGGTTGCTGGCGATCATCCTGTTTTTTACCAATGCGGTCTATCAGGACGGCCGCGAGACAAACCCGTATTCGCCGGTTGTTCATCGCCTGATCTTCATTGGGCTGTGCGTAATGCCGGTTATTTCTGCGCTCAGTCTTTACGGGCTGGTTCTACGGTTGAATCAGTATGGCTGGAGTGTCGAGCGTTGCTGGGCATTCGTCGTCTGGCTCATCCTGACGCTGCTTGCCGCGGGGTACGTTACCGGCATCGTCAGGCGGCGCGCGGAGTGGACGGCCGACCTGGCGCGTGTCAATACGGGAATGGGCCTCGTGGTGCTTGCAATAATGTTGCTGGCAAACAGCCCGCTTCTCGATTTTCGAAAGGTTTCCCTGAACAGCCAGCTGAACCGCGCCGAGTCTGGTGAAATCGAACTCAAGGATTTCGATTTTTGGTATGCGGAAAACCAATTGGCGCGACCCGGTTACCTGGCACTCGAAGCGATGAAGCAGGAGATAGGTGACTCTGACCCTGAGCTCCTGAGAATGATCAAAAATCCGGTAAATAAAAGATGGGCGCAAGGAATGCGCAGCACTGAGGAAATGTGGGCGGCAATGCTTTATCGGCCAGAGGCGTTCGATGTTCCGCAAAGCCTGAAAAGTGTTATTGATGATAGTTATAGCGCACAGTTTTCAGGCGATCCGGTGATGTTTCAGGTAGATCTGGATGACGATGGACAGAATGAATACGTGTTGCTCTTCCTGTCGGAGATCGGAATCATGCCTTCTTGGTTTTTCTACCAGACGGAGAAAGGTTGGGCTCCTGGCTCTTTTCAGGGCGGCCGGTGGCTTTATGGCAGTGAGAAAGCGCGTGATGCAATAAAGAATGGTGAAATCGAAGTTGTTGATCCGCGCTTCAGAAATTTGAAGATTGGCGATGTGCTGCTTCAACCGGTCACAAATTGAGGGGGCAGACCAC
>JAZFYH010000142.1:0-4453 GCA_036443475.1 Gammaproteobacteria bacterium
GCGTCACCATTTAATCCTCGTCATCGCCCAACCACCGTAGGGCAGCGGCTGTTACGTTGTCACTGTTGGGTGACGCTTTTTCGACTGCTTCGGCGCCGAGTTTTTCTAGGACATCTTCGAAAGGTTCTTCGTCGCAAAGTCTTTTTGCCACGCAGTCGCGATCATGCGGTGTCCAGAAACCGTCGGAGCAGAGCAGCAGCACATCACCCGGTTGCAGCTCAAATGTTTCACCCACACTTGTATCCGGTATTTCGGGTTCACCGCCAAGACATTTCTCAACCAAGTGGCGGGAGGGGTGGGTGAGCATCTCAGCCTCGGATATTTGGCCACGTTGGAACATGGTTTCAATGGCACTGTGATCACGAGTTCGCAGGTGCACCGAGTTGTTCCTTATTACATAGAGACGGCTGTCACCCACATGAGCCCAGTGCGCGATGCCATTGATAACAATACACGCTACAAGTGTCGTACGCGGGCGATTTTCGATACGTTTGTTCTTGCCGAGCGCAAGAACCTTACGGTGTGCTTTTTCAATGTGCTGGCGAAGAAAATTCTCAGTGTCTTCTGCAGTGGGTTGCTCTTCCTTGAATGCCGCCTGAAACGAATCAACTGCTGCTGCTGCTGCCGCTGCACCGTCCAGGTGTCCACCCATGCCGTCAGCCACGACCAGCAGAATTTCTGTATCGCTCATCAGGACGCAGCAACGATCCTGGTTTTCTTCTCTGTTGCCAACCAGGCTGATTTTGGCGGTTTCGAAATTCACGGCCAGTTCCTTTTCAGGGACCCCAAGTACTCAGATTTACATATAATGGCGGCCTCGTGGACGACGTCATGCATTACGCCGAAGGTCGACCAGCAAAAGGAACTATGCCCGAATGATTAACAGTATGACAGGCTTCGCGCGCAGAGAATCCCGCATACCGGAAGGGGTGCTCGAATGTGAGTGTCGAACCATCAATCATCGTTTTCTCGAATTATCGATTAAATGTCCGGAGGAAATTCGCGCCTTTGAATCCGAGATACGGGAACGAGTTGGCAAACACCTCAAGCGCGGCAAGGTAGACGTCTACCTGCGATTTAACAATGTCAGCGCCGAGAAGCCACAACTCGAGATGGATGAATCGCTGGTCAGGCAGTTGATTAAAGCGGCAAGCCGGGTTGGCAAGCTGCTTGATCGGCCTGCGCCGGTTGATCCTGTGCAGGTATTGCGGTGGCCGGGTGTGGTGAAAGTCGTCAGTCCGGAACCGGAGTTGATCAAGGAAGCCGCCCTGGCTTTACTCGAAGCTACGCTCGTGGACACTGCAACAGTCCGCACTGCCGAAGGGCAACGCATTACTGAAATGTTGCGGGAGCGAGTGGCACAAGTGCGGAGTATTGTTGCAAGCGTTCATACACGACTGCCGACGGTACAAAGCCAGATTCTGGATAAGCTCAAGAATAGACTGGCAGAATTGGACGTGCCCGCCGATTCAGGCCGACTGGAGCAAGAGATGGCAGTCGTTGCACAGCGCCTCGATGTCGACGAGGAACTTGATCGTTTACAAAGTCATTGCAGCCAATTGGGCGAGATTCTTGAAGCGGATGAGCCTGTAGGGCGCCGCCTGGATTTCCTGATGCAGGAATTCAACCGGGAAGCAAACACGCTCGGTTCCAAATCCCAGGATACGGAAACGACGCGCGCTGCAATCGAATTAAAAGTACTGATTGAACAAATGCGCGAACAAATACAAAACGTTGAATAACTCATGACAGCTTCCACAAAACCTCGTGGGCGACTGGTAGTCATCAGTGCGCCATCGGGTGCCGGCAAAACCAGCCTGGTCAGAGAGCTTGTGCACAGCCATCCGGATATCTGTTTTGGGGTGTCATGTACCACGCGGCAAAAGCGAGAAGGTGAAGAAGGCGGGCGCGATTACCAGTTTATTTCACGACAGGAATTCGATCGCATGGTGGTGGCAGGTGAGTTTCTTGAGCACGCACAGGTTTTCGACAACTTTTATGGCACGCCCCGCGACCAAGTAAACACACAATTGGATAAAGGCAAGCACGTCATTCTGGAAATCGACTGGCAGGGGGCCCGGCAGGTACGCGGGGCCGAACCGTCGTGTGTAAGCATTTTCATCATGCCACCATCGCGTTCCGAACTTGAAAATCGGTTGCGCCAACGGGCTACAGACAGTGATGACGTCATCGCGCGTCGATTGCAGGACGCAGTGAACGAAATGTCGCACTGGGAGGAATTTGACTACCTCGTGGTGAACGATAATTTTGGCGAGGCGCTGCAAGAGGTTCTGGCCATCATTCGCGGTGGTGGGGAACGCAGCCGGTCCAACCGGGCTGAAATTCGCCCTTTAATCACCGGACTTCTGGCGCGGGATTCGTGAATCGGCTAAACTGTTTGACCACAAAATATTCAGGCTTTTCAGGGAGTTTCTTGTACTCATGGCACGTGTAACCGTAGAAGATTGCCTCGATAACGTCGAGAACCTGTTCCAGCTGGTGCTGGTAGCGGCCAAGAGGTCGCGTCAGATCAGCCATGGCGCCGAATCCATGCTGGACTGGGAGAATGACAAACCAACTGTGTTGGCTCTGCGCGAAATCGCGGATGGTCTGATCGGCCCGGACATTCTGACCCAGCCCGACCGCCCAGCCGAAGTTGTTGAAGAAGATATTGTTGTGCCCGGCGTACTGGAAGCATCTGAAACAGCCAAGCCCTGACAGGGCATAAATCATGGAATACACCGCTTCCTTGCTGGGTCGCAGCACCAAAGGCAAGCGGTTGGCTGGCTTGGCGTCATTGCTGACCAAGTTACGCGAATACCTTCCCGCCGAACAGGTTGACCTGGTCTCGAAAGCGCACGCGTTTGGTGCCTTGGCGCATGAGGGCCAAACCCGCCTGACCGGTGAGCCTTACATCACCCACCCAGTTGTCGTGGCAAGCATTCTTGCTGACATGCACATGGACGTGTCCACCGTTATTGCCGCGATTCTTCATGATGTGCTCGAGGATACACCGGTCACCAAGGACGACATCACGGAGGAATTCGGCGAAGAAATTGCGCAACTTGTTGACGGTGTTTCCAAGCTGACACAGATCAAATTCAAGTCAAAAGCAGAGGCGCAAGCCGAGAATTTTCGCAAGATGCTGTTAGCCATGGTGCAGGACATTCGCGTCATCCTGGTCAAGCTTGCTGATCGATTACACAACATGCGCACATTAAGTATCATGCCGCCGGCAAAGCGGCGCCGTATCGCCAGGGAAACTCTGGATATCTATGTACCCATTGCCAGTCGTTTGGGTATGAACCACATGAAACTTGAGCTGGAAGATCTCGGCTTTCAATCCATGTATCCACACCGTTATGAAGTGCTGGGAAAAAGGCTCAAGAAAGCCAAGGGCAATCAGAAAGAAGTCGTCAAGAAGATCTCCACGGCGTTTCGCAAGGTACTGCAACAGGAAAATCTCGAAGCTGAAATCAAGGGACGTGAAAAGCATTTTTTCAGCGTATACAAAAAAATGCGTAGCAAGCGTCTTTCGATGGTCGATGTACTGGACTTCTACGGATTCAGGATAGTCGTTGACAAGGTTGATACTTGTTATCGCGTTCTTGGTGTCGTGCACAACGTCTATAAACCAGTACCCGGTCGTTTCAAAGACTACATCGCCATTCCCAAGGCAAACGGTTATCAGTCATTGCACACGGTTCTGTTCGGGCCCAACGGTGTGCCAATCGAGGTACAAATCCGCACTCAAGAAATGGAAACCATCGCAGAAACCGGTATTGCCGCGCACTGGCTTTACAAAACCGGCGGTGGCGCAGGGAGCACGCCCGAAGTTCGTGCCCGCGAATGGTTAAAAGGCGTATTGGAAATACAGAAGGGCACCGGCTCATCCATGGAATTCCTGGAAAACGTCAAGGTCGATCTGTTTCCGGATGAGGTTTATGTGTTTACGCCGCAAGGCGACATACGGCGTCTGCCAAGAGGATCAACGGCAGTGGATTTTGCTTACGCCGTTCACACAGATGTTGGCGATACTTGTGTTGCTGCAAAAATCGATCGTCGTCTTGTGCCGTTGCGCACCGTGCTCATGAACGGCACGACCGTGGAAATCATTACCGCTGCCAACGCCAAACCGAACCCCGCCTGGTTGAATTTTGCCGTGACCGCGAGGGCGCGGGCCAATATCAGGCACTACCTGAAGAACCTCAAACAGGGTGAGGCGATTGAGTTGGGAAGACGGTTGCTTGACCGCGCGCTGGGCGCATTCAAGCTGAAAATTCGCAAATTGCCGAAAGCGCAGATCAAGGAAGTGGTCGACGAATTCAAGCTGGAGAATTTTGACGAACTGCTGGTAACCATCGGACTGGGGCAACGACCAGCGCCGTTGGTCGCACGACGCTTTCTGCCTGAATCGGACGGCGGCGAAGCCAGCACCGAAACTAAAGCCGGC
>JAZFYH010000143.1:0-13263 GCA_036443475.1 Gammaproteobacteria bacterium
AAAATAGCCTGTGAGGCGGAGTTGATGTGTGCCTCACGGGAACTACCATGATCCACGAAACAGCCTTAGTGGATGCGTCGGCAAAAATAGCCGACCATGTGGAAATTGGCCCTTACAGCGTCATTGGTCCGGAGGTTGAAATCGCGAGTAACACCTGGATCGGGCCGCATGTAGTAATTCGTGGCCCGGCAAAAATCGGCAGTGCTAATAAAATATTTCAGTTTTCTTCCATTGGCGATGCACCACAGGACAAAAAGTATGCGGGGGAAAAAACCGCATTGGAAATTGGCGACGGCAATACTATTCGCGAATTCTGCACCATAAACCGAGGCACTATTCAAGGCGATGGATGTACCCGAATCTGCAGTGATAATTGGATCATGGCTTATGTACACGTGGCGCATGATTGTGTTATCGGTAATCACACAATAATGGCAAACTGCGTTACTCTGGCAGGGCACGTGCAGGTTGGGGACCACGCAATACTTGGCGGCTTCTCGAAGGTGCACCAGTTTTGCCGCATTGGGATACATAGTTTCAGTGGAATGGATACTGGGCTCTCCAGAGATCTGCCACCATATTTCATGGCCTCAGGCATGCCCGCGCAACCAAAGGGAATAAATTCGGAGGGGTTACGCAGACGGGATTTCAGCAAGGAACAGATTCGTGCGATCAAGAACGCATACAAAACCCTGTACCGTTCGGGCAAGCAGCTCGAGGATGCGATAAACGACATAGCCTCCGCTGCTGAAGAACAGCCCGTACTCGCAATCCTGGTCGATTTTCTTCGTTCCTCAGAACGTTCGATTATTCGTTGAGTTGAGGTAAGAAACCGTGCTGCGCATCGGGATTGTAGCCGGGGAAGTGTCCGGGGATCTTTTAGCCGCAAGGTTGATGGTTGCGTTGCAGGACCGGTTTTCCGACATTGAATTCACGGGTATCGCAGGGCCGAGCATGATTCGTGCTGGATGCAAGCCCATTTTTAGAGCTGACAGCCTCTCTGTCATGGGCCTTGCAGAGGTATTAGGTCATTTGCCCAATTTGTTATTCATCCGGCGTGAAATATACCGATATTTCATTTCCAAGCAACCAGACTTGTTCATTGGCGTTGATGCTCCAGATTTCAATCTTGGTCTGGCAAAAAAACTTCATCGCAGCGGCATTCCCACCGTCCATTACGTCAGCCCATCCGTCTGGGCATGGCGACCGGGTCGTGTGCGGGAGATCGTTCAGTACGTTGATCGTGTTCTGACATTGTTTCCTTTCGAAGCCAATCTGTATAACCGCTTTGGCAACCACGCACGATTTGTTGGGCACCCCCTTGCGGATGAAATAAGTGGCAGCGACGGTACGCAGAATGCAAGAAACCTGCTGGCTATTGATCGACACGGGCCAGTTTTAGCAGTTCTTCCAGGAAGTCGGGAGTCGGAAGTCTCGCGACTGGGTGATACTTTTGCAAAAACTATCAAGATTCTGCGGAAATCCTATCCTGGTATGGCATGTGTTGCGCCAATGGTGAACAGTAAACTTGCAACGCAGTTCCGTTTTTGCCTGGATCGTGCCGGCATTGTAGAAAACTTCAAGCTTGTCGACGGCATGGCGCGTGAAGCCCTTACCGCGGCCGACGTTGTACTAACCGCCTCCGGTACGGCATGCCTGGAGGCAATGCTGGTTAACCGGCCCATGGTGGTTGCGTATCGGATTTCTCCGATTACTCATTTCATTGTAAAGGCTTTGCGCCTTCTCAAAGTCGGTCAGTATTCTCTGCCAAATATTTTGGCAAATGAGGAGATTGTCCCGGAATTAATGCAGAGCAATGCGGTACCTGAAAAAATAGCCGCTACATTGACGCAGCTGTTGCAGAATGACGAGGCAAGACGGGCCCAAACCGTGAGGTTTCGCGCCTTGCACGAGGAACTACGTTGCAATGCCAGCGTGCAGGCTGCACAGGCCATCGGAGAATTGTTAGCAGAAAATGACCGTTCACTACGAGAGTGATCCCAGGCAGACCGGTGCCCACGTTGCAGGTGTTGACGAAGTGGGTCGGGGACCTCTTGCGGGGCCGGTGGTTGCGGCGGCCGTTATTTTCGCAGGCGAGAATGACGTCGCCGGGCTTCGGGATTCAAAAAAACTGTCGGAACGACAACGCGCGAGTCTGAACAAGTTGATTCGTGCGAAGGCTTTGGCGCTGGGTATTGGCAGCAGCAGCCCGGAAGAAGTTGACCAGCTAAATGTGCTCGAGGCCTCGATGCTTGCCATGCAGAGGGCGGTCGCATGCCTGACAGTTAGGCCACAACGTGTTCTCGTTGACGGAAATCGCTGTCCGCAACTGGCTATGCCGGTGGATGCGGTCGTCGGCGGCGACAACAGCATTGCCGTGATCAGTGCGGCCTCGATCGTGGCAAAAGTCTGGCGGGACGAATTGATGACAAGAATGGAACGGGTGTACCCCGGTTACGGCTTTGCCAGGCACAAAGGTTACCCGACACCCGAGCATATCGAAGCGCTTGAACGGTTGGGCCCCTGCAAAATTCACAGGAAAAGTTATGCTCCGGTTAAGCGAATAATGGTCGTACTGCGATGAGTCAGGATTTTATTCACCTACGTGTACATTCGGAATACTCGCTTGTAGACAGCGTGATTCGAATTCCCGATCTGGTTGACCGGGTTGCCCGGCTTGGCATGCCAGCAGTTGCAATAACTGATGAGTCCAACCTGTTTGCCATGATCAAGTTTTACCGCGCTGCAGAAAATCGTGGCGTCAAACCGATTATCGGTGCCGACGTGTGGGTAGAAAGTGAGCAGGGCAACAAACCGCATCGACTGACTTTGTTGTGTCGTGACAGAGGCGGGTACCTGAATCTGTCCGATGTTATGTCACAAAGCTACCGGCGGTTACGACATGATGGCCTGCCCGTCATCCTCAGGGAGCAGCTTGCTGATAATGCAGCTGGATTGATCGCGTTGTCCGGCGGTACGCGCGGGGAAATCGGTAGTGCTCTCACCGGCGGAAAGGAAAAACGTGCCAGGAGAGCCTTGGAATTTTGGAAGTCAGCGTTTGGAGATGCGTTTTATCTGGAGCTGCAGAGAACAGGACGGGAAATGGAAGATGAATACTTGCATGCGGCTGTGCAACTTGCATCCAGCACCGCTACGCCATTGGTCGCAACGAACGATGCGCGATTTAACCAATTAGGCGACTTCGAGGCACATGAAGCTCGCGTCTGCATTCATGTAGGACGAACGCTCAATGATGTGCGAAGACCGCGCAACTATAGTGATCAGCAATACCTCAAGTCCGCAGAAGAGATGCAGAAGCTTTTTTCTGACCTCCCCGAGGCGATTGCCAATACCATTGAGATTGCAAAACGATGCAATTTGGAATTGACGTTTGGTAATGCTGTACTGCCCCACTTTCCGGTTCCCGATGGATTTACTACGGCAAGTTACCTACGACACGAGGCAAAAAAGGGGTTGCAAGAAAAATTCCTGCGCGTTCTTGGGCAGGATGCGTACGACGATCCAGGCAGGCAAAAACCGTATCAGGAAAGACTGGAAACCGAATTGCAGGTTATCGAAGGAATGGGGTTTCCAGGATACTTTCTTGTCGTCGCGGATTTCATTGACTGGGCGCGCAAACATGATATTCCCGTCGGGCCGGGACGTGGATCGGGCGCAGGCTCGCTGGTCGCATTTTCTCTTGGTATTACAAATCTTGACCCGCTCAAATATGACCTGCTTTTCGAGCGATTTCTTAATCCTGAACGCGTATCTATGCCGGATTTTGATATCGACTTTTGCATGGAAGGCCGTGACAGCGTTATCGAGTATGTTGCCGGGCGATACGGCCGTGATCATGTTTCACAAATAATCACTTTTGGAACCATGGCCGCTCGAGCCGTGGTGCGCGATGTCGGGCGCGTGCTGGGTCATCCTTACGGTTATGTAGACCGGATTGCCAAGCTGATCCCATTTGAGATCGGCATGACTCTGGAAAAAGCGCTCGTCGATAGCAGTGAATTGCGTGAACTCTTTGAAAACGACGAGGAGGTGAGCACTCTGATTGATCTTGCCATGGCTCTGGAAGGGTTGGCCAGGAATGCGGGCAAACATGCTGGTGGAGTCGTAATAGCGCCCGGGCCATTGACGGAGTACACGCCACTCTACTCAGAAGAGGATGGCAGCAGCACCGTCACACAATTGGACAAGGATGATGTCGAAGCCATCGGGCTGGTGAAATTCGATTTTCTGGGTTTGCGTACACTCACCATCATCGACCGTGCCGTCAAGCTGATCAATGCGCGTCGCGAGGAGGGCGGCGTTGATCGCTTGGATATGACAACCTTACCGTTGAATGATGCGCGAACCTTTCGTCTGCTGAAGGATTGTCGATCTACCGCTGTGTTCCAACTGGAATCACGCGGTATGAAAGACTTAATTCGTCGCCTGCAACCGGATTCGTTTGAAGACATCATCGCGCTGGTTGCGCTGTTTCGTCCTGGACCCCTGCAATCTGGCATGGTTGACGACTTTATAGCGCGAAAGCATGGGGCAGAAGTTCGTTATCCACATCCTGCGCTGAAAACAATATTGCGGCCGACCTACGGCGTCATTCTTTACCAGGAGCAGGTCATGCAGATTGCCCAGGAGCTCGCAGGCTATTCACTGGGTAGTGCCGACTTGTTGCGGCGGGCGATGGGCAAAAAGAAGGCCGAGGAAATGGCCAAGCAACGCGCAGTGTTTCTACATGGATCTGAGAAGCGCGCAATTGAACCCCGCGTTGCGAATTCCATTTTTGATCTCATGGAAAAATTCGCAGGCTATGGATTCAACAAATCGCACTCCGCAGCCTATGCTTTACTGTCATATCAGACAGCCTGGCTCAAAGCCCATTACCCAGCCGCTTTCATGTCCGCAGTACTTTCGGCCGATATGGACCATACCGATAAGATCGTTATCATGATCGATGAGTGTACGAACATGGATTTGCAGGTCCATTCACCAAGCATTAACCACTCGCAATACGCGTTTGTTCCAGCAAGCGATAATGCAATCATGTATGGGCTCGGTGCTATCAAGGGTGTCGGCCAGGGGGCTATAGAGTTTGTTCTCAATGAACGCGAGGCAAACGGTGAATTTATTGACCTGTCTGACTTTTGCCATCGCATTGATTCTCGCTTGATTAACAAGCGTGTGATCGAGTCATTGATCAAAGCAGGTGCGTTTGATTGCGTCGGCCCAAACCGTGCTTCCTTGCTGGGTTGGCTCCCGGAGATTGCAAAATTGGCCGAGCAGAACTTGCGGGCTTCCGAGGCTGGGCAAGATGACATGTTTGGACTGGATGCAAACAGTGAAGGAGTTGCGCACTCTGCAGTTAATCTGATTGAAGTCAATGAATGGCGCGAGTCTGAGCGGCTCGTAGCGGAAAAAGAGGCGCTAGGTTTATACCTGACGGGTCACCCTATCGAAAGTTACACGGATGACATCGCGCGAATTTCCACTGGCCGGATTGTGCACCTGCTCGGCGAGAGCACTACGGTGAACGGTGAATACGCAGGTCAGGGTTACCAGACCGGCAGACAGGTTAAAGTGATCGGACTGATAGTCGATCTTCGCCGCAGGGGAAATCGGCTGACTTTGACTTTGGACGACCGCACCGGGCGAATAGAAGCGTCAATGTTTGAAGAAACGTTTGAAAAATATCGACCGCTTATTGCGAAAGACCGCATTGTGGTGGTGGGCGGCCGTCTTGGTTACGACGAATTTGTCAATGCCAATCGTATCAGGGTCAGCAGCATTGAAAGAGTGGAAGATGCGAGGGAAACGCTACTGCGCGCATTACGTGTGCGATGGTCATCAAATGACAATGGATCAGAATTTGTTCCAAAACTAAAGTCCGCCATTGCACCGTTTCAAGGAGGTCATTGCCGGATACTCGTTCATTACGAGGCGGATTCCGCCACTGGCGACTTGCCGTTGGGTGATGAGTGGCGAGTAAAACCAACAGAAGAATTATTCCTGCGTTTAACTAAACTCTTCGGAGAGGGCAATGTGGAGCGAATCTGGGGAAGGCAAAACGAGCACGAAACTGTAAACTGATGCTTGGTTCGAAAAACCATACATTGTCTGGCCTATGCCAGGGTAGCTATAATTGTCTCTTGCAGAGGACCTAACCCGATGAACCTGAATTTCCTTGATTTTGAGCAGCCTATCGCAGAACTGGAAGCGAAAATCGAAGAGCTTCGTTACGTCGGTGACGATTCGGCACTGAATATTTCCGAGGAAATTACCCGTCTACAAGCGAAAAGCAGGTCCCTGACAGAGTCGATCTTTTCGAATTTGAATTCATGGCAGGTAGCGCAACTGGCGCGACATCCACATCGCCCCTACACACTTGATTATATTCCGCGTATTTTTACTGATTTCGAGCAGTTGCACGGTGATCGGGCGTTTGCGGATGACCCTGCTATGGTGGGAGGTATTGCGCGTCTTGATGGTAAACCGGTCATGGTGATTGGTCACCAAAAGGGCCGGGACACGCGAGAGAAGTTGCGGCGGAATTTCGGTATGCCCCGTCCCGAGGGTTACCGCAAGGCGTTGCGTCTGATGAAGATTGCCGAGCGATTCCACATGCCGATCCTTACATTCATTGATACGCCTGGCGCCTACCCGGGTGTCGGGGCGGAGGAACGCGGTCAAAGTGAAGCCATCGCAAGAAATCTGTTTGAAATGTCGCATTTACGCACGCCTATTATTTGCACAATAATTGGCGAAGGTGGCTCCGGTGGTGCCCTCGCTATTGGTGTCGGAGATCGGGTTATCATGTTGAGGTACAGCGTCTATTCTGTTATCTCGCCGGAGGGATGCGCATCAATTCTTTGGAAGAGCGCGGAGAAAGCAAAGGAGGCAGCCGAGGCAATGGGAATTACCTCGGACCGTATCAGCGAACGTGGTTTAACCGATCAGGTTATTGATGAACCGCTTGGTGGTGCACACCGTGATTACGACATGATAGCTGATACGCTCAAACAGACCCTCATTAGCAATCTGCACGTACTTGATCAGTTGAGTATTGAAACGCTGCTGGAAAACCGGTATCGGAAATTGCTCGACTTCGGAGTATTCAAGGAATAAACAGTGGTTTCGTTTGTCGAGGCACCGGCAGTTCCTGATTCGTCCTCAATTGCCGATTTCATCAAAACTGTTCCAGCGAGTGGATTGCTAGTTGCCTATTCCGGTGGATTGGATTCATCAGTGTTGCTCCACCTTGTCAGCAAAGCCGCAAGCGCTACCGGATTGCCCGTGCGTGCAGTCCATGTAGATCATAAATTGCACGACAAGTCAGGGGAATGGAGCCAATTTTGCGTTGAACAGTGTGATGCGTTGGGCATTGCAATTACAGTAGTTTCAGTAGATGTCGCAACGACAAAAGATATAGGACCGGAGGCCGCAGCGCGGGACGCTCGCTACAATTGTATTGCGGGTGTGTTACGTATGAATGAGCTTCTTCTGACAGCCCATCACTTGGACGACCAGGCAGAAACATTTTTGTTGCAAGCATTTCGCGGCGCGGGGCTTCCAGGTTTGTCTGGGATGCCGATGCTGACGGAATTTTCAAAGGGTTTTCACGCGCGGCCACTGTTGGGAATTCCACGAGAAGCATTAAAAGCCTACGCGGAAGAACACCGCTTGAACTGGATTGATGACCCCAGTAACAACAGCTTGCACTTCGACCGAAATTATCTGCGCTTGCAGGTATTTCCTGGAATTCTGAAGCGTTGGCCAGGCGCCCGCCAGACATTGGCGCGTGCCACACAGCATTGCAGTGATGGTGAAAGAATTGTTGCCGGCGCTTGCCGGAGCATTCTGGGTGATAACGCCATCGGCCCGCTGCAGTTGGACTTGCTTGCCGTTCAGGACAGGTCGATGGCTGCGGCCCTGTTAAGGGTCTGGATTCGCGATAACAATTTACCCGTCCCGTCAGAAACGAAAATTCGCCAAGTGCTTGACGAAGTAATTCCTGCCGGCGAAGACGCGGAACCGGAAGTGACCTGGTCGGGCGGTGAGATACGACGCTATCGTCAAAGGTTGTACTGCATGCCGCGATTGCCCGGCGTAGCCGAGGACCTTACTGATTATTTGCCACTTGAGGATACGGCGTTACCGTTAGGTGGAACCATTCGCTGGCTGGAATCCGATACGGGCGGGGTAAGGCTTGAAACGTTGCAGCAATCTGGATGGCAACTGCGATTCCGACGGGGTGGTGAGCGTATCCAGCCGGCAGGACACGCTCAACATCGGGAACTGAAAAAATTATTCCAGGAGCAGGGCGTACTTCCGTGGGCTCGAAACCTATTGCCGCTGTTTTTCCACAATAACCAGCTGATTGCAGTAGCCGACCTGTGGCTTGCCAGTGAGGCGACTTCCGAGCATGAAGGACCGCTTTTAAGGCCAGTATGGCACCAACGACCCCTAATTATTGCCAAATAGGCCCCATCAAGATTGAGCTCAAGCTCATGATTTGCTAAAGTTTCTTTCCGGTTTGGTGGAATTTTCCACCGCACAGAATCGGGTTTCCTAATGACTAAATTCATTTTCGTAACAGGTGGTGTGGTGTCTTCCCTGGGTAAAGGCATCGCGGCAGCCTCGCTGGGCGCAATTCTTGAATCACGCGGTATGAAAATCGCGATGGTCAAGCTTGACCCGTATATCAACGTAGACCCCGGCACCATGAGCCCGTTTCAACACGGCGAAGTTTTCGTTACCCACGATGGCTGTGAAACCGACTTGGATTTGGGTCACTACGAGCGGTTTGTGCGCACGTTAACCGGGCGTAGCAACAATTATACTACTGGCCAGATTTACGAAAATGTTATTCGAAAGGAACGCCGCGGTGATTATCTTGGCGCCACCGTGCAGGTTATTCCGCATATTACCGATGAGATAAAAACCTGCATCATGAATGCCACAGGCGATGCCGACGTCTGTCTTGTGGAAATCGGTGGCACAGTTGGCGACATTGAGTCGTTGCCTTTTCTAGAAGCCATCAGACAGCTGGGCGCTGAATTGGGCAGGTCCCGTTCGTTGTACATGCACCTGACACTGGTGCCATACATTCCAACTTCCGGAGAGATCAAGACTAAACCGACACAGCATTCAGTCAAGGAGCTTCGATCTATCGGTATACAACCGGATATTTTGGTTTGCCGTTCGACCGAAGATATTCCAGCCGAGGCGCGCAATAAAATTTCGTTGTTTACTAATGTTGAAGAAAGGGCAGTTATTTCTGCCGCCGATGCAGACGACATATACAAGATTCCTATTTTGCTGCACGAGCAAGGGCTGGATGAGATAGTGCTGGAGAAATTTGGCATACAAGCCGCGGTTGCGGATCTTTCGGAGTGGCGCAAGGTTGTTCATGCCAAAGCTAACCCGGAAGCAGAAGTGAGTATCGCGATGGTAGGCAAGTATGTCGATCTTGCCGATGCGTACATGTCTTTGAACGAGGCGCTAATTCATGCAGGTGTTCACACACGTACGCGTGTCAATATCCACTACTTTGAGTCCGAAGAAGTAGAGCGACACGGTACCAAGTGCCTTGAAGGTATGGACGCAATACTTGTACCGGGAGGATTCGGAGAGCGCGGTATAGAAGGAAAGATTGCGGCAGCGCATTTCGCAAGAGAAGGCGGAATTCCGTACCTTGGTATTTGTCTCGGCATGCAGGTTGCCGTCATTGACTGGGCGAGAAACGTTGTCGGTCTGGAAAATGCGCACAGTACAGAGTTCAACCGCGATACACCGCACCCAGTTATCGGTTTGATTACTGAGTGGTTGGATCGGGAAGGCTCAATAGAACAGCGTGATGAAGAATCAAAACTGGGTGGCACTATGCGACTTGGGGCACAGGAGTGTTTTATTGACAAACAGACGATGGCACACCAGATATACGGGAAAGAGGTGATTGTTGAGCGACACCGCCACCGTTACGAGTTCAATAACAATTACCGCAAGCAGATTGAAGCCAAAGGAATGAAAATCAGCGGACGTTCCGTGGATGACCTGGTAGAAATCATCGAGTTACCGGATCACCCTTGGTTTCTGGGTTGTCAGTTTCATCCTGAGTTCACGTCCACACCACGGGACGGACATGCCTTGTTCATCGGTTTCATCCGCGCCGCACGTTTGCATGCGTCACAATCGGTCGAGCAGGCTGCACAAGCATGAAACTATGCGGATTTGATGTCGGAAACGATTTACCCATATTTCTAATCGCGGGACCGTGTGTGATCGAAAGTCGCGAGATGGCGCTTGACACAGCTGGTCAGTTAAAAGAAATCACTGCCCGGTTAGGAATCCCCTTCATCTACAAGTCGTCGTTCGACAAAGCGAATCGCTCCTCCAAAGACAGTTTTCGCGGGCCTGGAGTGGAAGAAGGCCTGAAGGTACTGGATGCGGTAAAGAAGGAAACTGGTCTGCCAATTCTTACCGATGTGCATGAAGACACTCCCCTCAACGAGGTTGCAGCGGTTGTAGATGTGTTGCAAACGCCGGCCTTTTTGTGCCGTCAGACGAATTTCATTATTAACGTGTGTTCGCAAGGTAAACCAGTCAACATTAAAAAGGGTCAGTTTCTTTCACCTTGGGAAATGAAAAACGTCATCGAGAAAGCCAAATCAACTGGTAACGATCAAATCATGGCGTGTGAACGTGGGTTTTCATTTGGCTACAACAATTTGGTATCTGATATGCGTTCGCTCGCGGTTATGCGGGAATTCGGGGCACCGGTCGTATTTGATGCGACGCACTCTGTACAACAACCCGGTGGATTGGGCAAAAGTTCAGGCGGACAGCGTGAGTTCGTGCCGATACTTGGCCGCGCCGCTGTTGCAACAGGCGTTGCAGGTATTTTTATGGAAACGCACCCCGAACCTGAAAAAGCGTTAAGCGATGGACCAAATGCTTGGCCGCTAGATCGCGTCGAATCCCTGGTCCGCACGCTGATGTCAATTGACACTATCGTCAAAGCTGAACCCTTTGCCGAATCGACGCTTTAACCGGCACACTCAATCGGAGATTGTTCATGGCGCGAATTACCGGAATCCGTGGCAGGGAGATCATAGATTCTCGCGGCAATCCTACAGTTGAAGCAGATGTTGTGCTTGAAAGTGGTGCTGTTGGACGCGCCGCAGTGCCTTCAGGCGCATCAACAGGCACGCGTGAGGCGATTGAACTTCGTGATGGGGACAAGCTGCGGTACGGGGGCAAGGGCGTGCAAAAGGCAGTCGCCGGAGTAAATGGTGAAATTTCCGACGCCATAACAGGTCTGGATGCTAACAATCAGGCCAAGATCGATCAAATGTTGATTGATCTAGATGGAACCAAAAACAAATCGCGCCTGGGAGCGAACGCTTTGTTAGCCGTGTCGCTGGCAACGGCGCATGCTGCTGCACAGGACGCCGGTAAACTTTTATTCCAGTATCTTGGCGGTGGTGTGGCGAATGTTTTGCCAATGCCAATGTTAAACATTGTGAATGGCGGTGCACACGCCAACAACAATGTTGACATACAGGAATTCATGATCCTCCCGCTCGATGCCCGTACATTCAGCGAGGCCGTGCGTTACGGTGCTGAGGTTTTTCATGCGCTGAAATCTGTACTCGATTCCAAAGGATTAAGCACAGCGGTAGGGGATGAGGGAGGCTTTGCGCCTGATTTGTCATCTAACGTTGCCGCATTGGATATCATTGTAGCCGCCATCGAATCAGTCGGATTCACGCCGGGAAAGGAGATTGCATTGGGATTGGACGTAGCAAGTTCCGAACTTTACCGAGATGAGCTCTACCATCTTGATGGTGAAGGAAAAACATTTGAACCGGCAGCATTTTGTGAATATCTGGCCGACTTGGTAAGCAGTTATCCCATCGTATCCATTGAAGACGGTATGGCTGAAGACGACTGGGCAGGCTGGAAACTGTTAACCGAGAAACTCGGCAGGAAAATTCAATTGGTTGGCGATGACATTTTTGTCACCAATCCGGCCATTCTCAAAAAAGGAATCAGCGAGGGTGTGGGCAATTCCATACTCATCAAGTTGAACCAGATTGGTACGCTGACTGAAACCCTGCAAGCTATTGATATGGCCGCTCAGGCCGGCTATTCGGCGGTTGTTTCGCACCGCTCCGGCGAAACTGAGGACTGCACAATTGCGGACCTCGCGGTTGCGACCTCAGCCACGCAGATCAAGACGGGTTCCATGTCAAGATCGGATCGAACTGCGAAGTACAACCAGTTGCTTAGGATAGAAGAATTGCTTGGGGCTGCCGCCGTATTTCCTGCAGCAGACCTCTTTCCAAGAGGTATATCCGTTTGACGCAAAAACTGTTGATAGTAGTGTTGGTGTTGCTGCTTGTCGGGCTCCAGTACCGATTATGGATTGGACCTGGAAGTTTGCCAGATGCGTGGCGATTAAAAGAAGAGCTTGCCGAACACCAAGCAGAGATCGAGGTATTGCACGAGAGGAACGCGCAGCTTGAAGCCGAAGTGGCTGACCTTAAGGCGGGACTAGAGGCAATTGAGGAGCGTGCAAGAAGTGAGCTGGGGATGATTGGAGAAAGTGAGTCGTTTTACCGTGTCGTGTCACCGGATGATGAAGAGATTCCTGATGGCAACGAAAAGAAGATCGAGCAGGATCAGGGCCTTGAGCCGGAGTACAAGCAATAATTCCGTTGCGCCAACAATCTTTCGATGAATCGGGCCATTACTGGCAAAATCTGCCGAGATTTCTCAACGCATCAACCTTAACAGGGCAAATCCGTACTTCTCCGGATGATTTCCGGGTCGATGAGCAATTGAGCTTTGCTCCAACGGGAAGCGGAGAACACGTCTACCTGAACGTCACAAAAGTAAATACCAACACAAAATGGCTGGCGGAACAATTTGCAAAGCATGCAAGTGTAAAAAAACACGACATCGGGTACGCCGGTTTGAAGGACCGTTACGCAAGAACCAGCCAATGGTTCAGTGTTTATCTGGCAAATCATCCAGAACCGGATTGGTCTGCAATGCAAAATGAAAACTTGATCATAAATGAAAGAACGCGCCATAAAAAAAAGTTGCGCCGTGGCTGCGTAAAGCAGAATCACTTCAGGATAGTAGTTGCGCACGTCACAAAATTTACTAACGAATTTGGGCGGCGTGTGGAGAAAATTCAGGAAAAAGGTTTTCCGAATTATTTTGGACCGCAACGCTTCGGAAAAAATC
>JAZFYH010000144.1:0-4124 GCA_036443475.1 Gammaproteobacteria bacterium
TCTTGAACCGTATGTCAGACAGGCAGATATCCTGGTCGTTGCCGCCGGCAAACCGGGATTGGTGAAAGGTAACTGGGTAAAAGAAGGTGCCACAGTGGTCGATGTTGGCATAAATCGTACAGATGCCGGTCGTATTGAAGGCGACGTGGAATTTGAACCGGCAAGCCGACGTGCTGCGTGGATAACACCGGTACCCGGCGGTGTTGGTCCAATGACTCGTGCGATGTTACTGCGTAATACGGTTTCTGCGGCGCAGATGCACGATAACTCGCGCTAAATCATTTTCTTCGCCAACTGGTGCCGTCAACGCCGTCTTCAATAATTATGCCGTTTTGGTCCAATTCGTCCCGGATTTCATCCGCACGTTGAAAATCTTTGGATGCCCTCGCCGTGTCTCTTTCATACAGCAGCGCTTCGATTTTTTCTCTCGCAATCGTCTTACCACTCCGGTTTCTGTCGCTTTGCAAATATTCTTCTGGTTCAAGCTGCAGCAGCCCAAGAATTCCGCCAAGTTGTACGAGTTGTGCAACGTAGGCGGCACGTTCCGTTTCATCTTTCGCTTCGTTAACTATCGTTGCTAATTGGTGTAATCGACTGATCGCAGCAGAGGTATTGAAATCATCACACATGTCCTGGTGAAATAACTCGACCAAGCCTTGGTCTACTGTATTCGAGCCATCTGCCACGTTCCCTCGCAACGCAAGATACAGTCCGTCAAGCGCTGACTTGGCTTCGTCAAGTTGTTTGTCGGAGTAATTCAACGGACTGCGATAGTGGCTATTCAGCACGAAATACCGAACCACCTCAGGATGATATTTTTCCAAGACTTCGCGGACGGTGAAGAAATTGCCCAATGACTTAGACATTTTTTCTTCATCGATCTGTAAGAATCCATTATGCAGCCAATAATTGGCAAACTGGGCGTCACTGGCGCCGCAAGTCTGCGCAATTTCGTTTTCATGGTGAGGAAACTTCAGATCCATGCCGCCACCGTGAATATCAAAATGATTGCCCAAGCACGTCGTTGACATGGCTGAACACTCGATGTGCCAGCCCGGCCGACCCTTACCCCAAGGCGAGTCCCAGCTGGGCTCGCCAGGCTTTGCGGCCTTCCAGAGCACGAAATCGGGCGGATCCGCCTTGGCTTCATCCACTTCTACCCGGGCGCCAGCTCTCAGATCTTCGAGTTTCTTGCCGGATAACCTGCCGTAGGGTTCAAACTCGCTCACGTCGTAATACACGTCATCATTCTCGGCCGCATAAGCAAATTTTCGGTCAAGCAACGCCTGGATCATAGCGATGATCTGATCCATATAATCCGTTGCGCGTGGTTCGTGCTCTGGCGTTTGCATACCCAGTGCCGCGAAGTCTTTATTCATTGCAGCGGTGAACCGTTCCGTTAGTGCACGAAAATCTTCATTGTTCTCGGTCGCGCGTCGAATGATCTTGTCATCAATATCCGTAATATTGCGGACGTAAGTGACCTGGTAACCGATTGCGCGCAAGTAGCGGGAAATCATGTCGAAAACAAGTTGCGAGCGTGCATGCCCGATATGACAGTAGTCATATACCGTGATGCCACAGACATACATGCTGACTTTGCCCGGTACGATGGGTTTGAAAATCTCTTTCTTTCCTGTCAGGGAATTGTGTAGTTGGATTTCTCGCACAATGCTTACCCGCTCAAGTGTCGTAACCGCGCTTCAGCCACGGCCTTACCCATAAGCGTCAGTAAACCCGCGAGTTCCGGCCCCTGGTCACAGCCTGTTAACGCCAAGCGCAGTGGCTTGAACAACGCCTTACCTTTTGCCCCGGTTTCCTTGCTGATTTCTTCCGTAACCTTTTTATAATCCACGCCGTATTTTTTCACAGCGTCAGCGGCCACTGAGAAAAACTGTTTACCTGCCTCTTCAATATGTTCATTACTCAAAATCGAAACCCCAGGCATTACAGCAGCCCGGTGCTGGTACAAAATCGCAACCCATACCGCTGCGTCGGACGGAATCAGCGTGTTGGGTTTTATGACTCGGCAGAATTCGGCACGCGCTTCTTTAGGCACATCCGCGAGTATTGTTTCACCTAACCACTGTTCGAATTCTGCCAACGACAGCGCCTGTACAGCTTCTTTCTGCCAATGATCAAGCTGGACAACATCGAAATGTGCCGGCGCGCGGCCAAGGTGTTTTACATCAAACTCTTCAGCGAGCTGCTGCCACGATTTAAAGCCTTCGGCCTCATAGTGATGCCCCAGCCTGGCGAGATAGTTGACCAGTGCGAGAGGCAGATACCTGGATACTTTAAAACTCTGGATCGAATTACTACCTTTCCGTTTAGACAACGGCTTGCCATTCGCACCGATCACCATCGGAAAATGTCCGTAAACCGGCGCATTCAGGTCTAGAGTTTCCAGTATCAACAATTGGCGTGGCGTGTTTGCCAGGTGATCTTCACCGCGTAGCGCGTGGGTGACGCCCATTAGCGCGTCGTCGACGGCATTACTGAAAAAGAACGCCGGCGTACCGTCTGCCCTGCGGATGATAAAATCACCGATGTCTTCACCGCGAAATTCCTGTTTGCCACGTACCAGGTCGTTAAATCGAATCACCCGGTCATCGGGTACCCTGAAACGAAGTGTGGCGGCTTCTCCGTTATTGAGTCTGCGCTTCACTTCAGCGGGTTCAAGGGACGCGCAGGTTCCGGGGTATCGCGGCGGCTGTCCGGCTGCCAACTGGGTCTTTCTTGCCAGTTTGAGCGTGCTTGGAGAACAGAAACAGGCATATACGTGGCTAGCTTTCTCCAACTTTTCGTAATACTGCGCGTAAATACCCGCCCTCTCGGACTGTCGGTAGGGCCCGCTGTCCCCGCCCGCGCCGACACCCTCTAACCAATTTATACCCAACCACCTCAGATCCTCGATGATCTGATCAATATGTGGCGCGTGGTCGCGCGACGCATCCGTGTCCTCAATGCGCAATACCATGCTGCCACCGGCGCGCCCCGCTCATAGTGCATTGAACAGGGCTGTACGTGCATTTCCAAGATGCATGTGACCGGTCGGACTTGGTGCCAAACGCGTTTTGGTTGCGGATTTAATCATGGCGCGGAATAGTAGCGGAAAGCTGTCACGCTACCAACCAACGCTTGCAAGCGCTCGTCAGCCCGATATTATCGGTTTCCTGTGAATCTAGGAGACCATCATGCATAGACTACTGACCTTCCTTCTCGTGCTGGGCGTTTCGGCAGCGGCATACGTGGCCGCCGTAAACGTCCTTGCTCCAGAGAATGTTTATGTGACGATGGAAACCACTGACGGGACGATCATCATCAAGCTGGACATAAAAAATGCCCCTGTTTCGACCAAAAATTTTATGCAGTACGTTAAGGATGGACACTACGACGGCACCATATTTCACCGCGTCATACCTGGTTTTGTCGCCCAAGGCGGTGGATACGATGTGGAATATAATGAAAAGGAAACCCGTGAGCCGATCGTAAATGAATCAACGAACGGATTAAGCAACTTACGCGGCACGATTGCCATGGCCAGAGAACCGGACCCGGATACGGCAACCGCGCAGTTTTACATCAACCTGGTTGACAACCTGCGTTTGAATCCCAGGGAGGACCGTGCCGGATACACGGTTTTCGGAAAAGTGATAGAGGGCATGCGCGTCATTGACAATATAGCCGCCATCCCTACTGGCCCTGGCGGGCCGTTTGACCAGGATGTTCCGTTCAGACCCGTTGTCGTCAACAAGGCATTTGTTTCGAAGTTAAACAACGAAAATGCTACTGATGAAAATGTAGATTCCGACAACTAATGACCTCGCTGTTCATTTCAGATTTACACCTTGACCCGTCGCGACCCGATGCTACTAACGCATTTCTCAAGTTCCTGAAGCATCACGGAAATACTGGCAGAAACCTTTACATACTGGGTGACCTGTTCGAGGTATGGATTGGCGATGATGATCCCGACCTGCATCACGCCGAAGTGATTTCGGCAATGGCGAATTTTACTGTGGCCGGAAATAAGGGATTTATTATGCGCGGTAACCGAGACTTTCTACTCGGAGAAACATTTTGCAACCGAACCGGCTTCGCTTTGCTTATAGACCCGACTG
>JAZFYH010000145.1:0-7776 GCA_036443475.1 Gammaproteobacteria bacterium
CACAAGTATACGGGCTTGATCTAAGTTTTACGGTTCAGTTCACGATTGTATTAACCGCCTTGATAACATCGATTGGTGTTGCAGGTGTTCCATCCGCGTCAATGGATGCAATCGGAATGATTATGGGCGTTGTTGGACTACCGTTGTAGGCAATGGGTGTGTTATTTGTTTTTGATCGTGTATTGGATATGTTGCGTACATCCGTGAATGTGTTGGGCGACACTGTGTGCACGGTAATTGTGGCTAAACTAGAAGGGGAAGAGAACGTTTTGCAGGGC
The DNA here is from genome assembly GCA_036443475.1 of Gammaproteobacteria bacterium. Lineage (GTDB taxonomy): Bacteria > Pseudomonadota > Gammaproteobacteria > Natronospirales > JAZFYH01 > JAZFYH01. Next base: position 279 of record JAZFYH010000145.1, read on the forward strand.
CCATCCGAGGCAGCATCGTTACAACGGGGTGTGTAAAAAACAAGCTAATGCCAGTCTTTTTTCTTGCAAATAAATCTTACGTTAATCGAGTGACATGCTAATGTGGTTGTAGCCAGCATCCACGTAAAGAATTTCTCCGGTGATGCCCGCGGAAAGATCGGATGCCAGGAAGGCGGCGGCGTTGCCCACATCCTCAATGGTTACGTTTCGTTTCAACGGCGCGATGCGTTCAACATGTTGCAGCATTTTCCGGAAGCCGCTGATCCCTGCAGCCGCCAGGGTCTTGATCGGGCCAGCCGAAATGCCATTCACCCGGATGCCCTCCGGGCCGAGGTCTTGGGCCAGGAAACGGATATTTGCTTCAAGACTGGCTTTGGCAAGACCCATGACGTTGTAATTCGGCAGAGCGCGGACTGCCCCTAAATAAGTCATGGTAATCATGGAACCGTTGCGACCCGCCATGAAAGGGCGGGCGCCTTTTGCCAGCGCGCCAAAACTGTAGGAACTGATGTCGTGCGCAACCTTGAATCCGTCGCGTGTCATAACGTCAATGTATCGCCCTTCAAGCTGGTCACGCGGCGCATACGCAATGGAGTGCACGAGGATGTCAAAATTTTGCCAGTGTTTACCCAATTGTTCGTACAGGGCGTCGATTTCTTCGTCTACGGCAACATCCAGCGGCAGCGCGATGTCCGACCCAAGTTCCTGGGCAAATCCCTCAACACGTCCCTGAAGTTTTTCACCTTGGTAGGTAAACGCCAGCTCTGCTCCTTCGCGGTGCAGGGCCTGTGCAATGCCCCACGCAATGGAGCGGTGGCTTGCAACACCGGTTACCAGCGCTTTTTTTCCAGCCAGAAACCCCATGGCGTACTCCTGTATCAGGCTGCACTTACAAAGACTGTGACTTGCCTAATCATTAAGTCGTGTGACATCCACATAAAGGCGCAGGCGTTGACCAGGCTGCAGGTATTTCTCTGTCGAAATTCTGTTCCAGCGTAACAGGTCACCGACACGCACACCGAATCTTGATGCGATGGCCGACAGCGAATCACCACGGCGTACTGTGTAAGTTATGGACCTTGTGGTGTTTGCTGGTATCGCAGCGGTAAGTTTTGCCGATGGATTGACCACGTGCGTCCAAATAACCAGTTTTTGACCAGTACGCAGCGGATCAGCGGGCGCCATACCATTCCACGCAGCGAGTGCGCGGATGCCAACATTATAACGTCGAGCAAGAGCCCAGAAGGAGTCACCCGGTCTCACCGTGTAATTCACTTTATTTCCTGAGCGCGGTATGTTCTGACGGGCAGAAATCCGGGCATTTTCCGTAAGCACGTAGTTGTTCAGACGCCGTGTTGAAACCGGCACCATCAGATAACTGCCGGCGCGAATGATGTGGCTCCGGACTCCATTAACGTCTTGCAATAACGCAACTGTCGTCTTGTAACGATTTGCGATGCTGCCGAGACTTTCACCTGATCGGATAAGATGGCGTTGCCAGTTTACTTGGGGTCCCTCTGGCAATGCGGACAGATTTGCGACGAACGTTTCATATTTTTCCAGCGGGATGAACAGTTCATGCGGGCCATCCGGATCTGTTGCCCAACGGTTAAAACCCGGATTGAGACGGAAAATCGTTTCAACATCGATTTCGGCGAGTTCTGCGGCAACCGCAAGATCGGTTTGGCCGTTCAGCGCAACCCGCGCAAGGCGGGGTTGGTTGGCAAGCGGTTTCCATGACACGCAATATTTTCCAGGATTTTCGACCAACCTTCTTAATGCTAAAAGTTTTGGAACGTAGGCGCTGGTTTCAACAGGCAGGCGTAGGTGCCAAAAGTCTTCCGGCCGATTGCGTGCGCGATTGTCACGAATCGCGCGCGCCACTTTTCCTTCACCAGAGTTGTAAGCCGCAACTGCGAGCAACCAATCCCCAAACTCGTTATGCAGATACGAAAGGTAATCCAATGCAGCGCGGGTTGACTCTCGTACATCACGTCGCCCGTCATACCACCAGTTTTGTTTCAATCCGAATCGTCTGCCTGTTCCTGGTACGAATTGCCATAGACCAGCTGCCCGCCCGTGCGAGTAGGCAAATGGATCGAATGCACTTTCGACAATTGGCAGTAAGGCGATTTCCAGCGGTATGCCGCGCTCTTCAACCTGTTCAACAATAAAATGCAAATAAGGTGCTGCACGATCAGTTACGCGATCCAAGTAATCCTGGTGATTGGCAAACCAGCTTAGCTGCGCGTCAATTCGAGCATTGTCGGGATCTTCCAGTACAAAACCAGAGCGTATGCGGTCCCAGAGATTTTCATGCAGGGGCTCGTACAGTTCAACGACGTCGATATCAACGTATGTTTCGATGCGCTCCGCGTCAACCAATAAGTTTTCGTCTGAATTCTCAGCTTCGAGAATAACCGCAAAGTCTTTTGCATGGTTGCCCGCACAGGCCGTGAGCGCAAAGTAGAGCAGGCCGGAAATGAGGATTCTATTCGTCTGTCGAGTCATGCTTGTTTTGTCTGGACCCTAAAGCCGTCTTTCCAGCTCCGCACCGCCGCAAAAACGCGTACGGTATCATCGAGTGCGCTGCCATACCACCGTTCAGCAGACATTTTTACTGCATCAAGGTGGCATCGGAGAAACGGATTCACCGCCAACTGTTCGCCTATGGTTGAGGGCAGGGTCGGCTGCCCTTCGCTGCGCAAAACCTCAGCGTGTTGCCTGAATTCGACAATTGCAGTGTTCTCTGGCTCCACAGTTGCGGCAAAGCTGAGGTTGGCTAGTGTGTATTCGTGGGCACAGTAAAATCGAGTTGTGGCGGGCAGCCGGGAGAGCTTGCCCAGACTGTCTGTCATCTGCGCCGGTGTTCCTTCAAATAACCGTCCACAACCAGCGCTGAACAATGTATCACCGCAGAAGAGCGCACCCTGCCCGAGGAAGCCGATATGTCCCAATGTATGGCCGGGCAGGTCAAGTACCTCGAACTCGAGCTGCAAAGGCGTGATTTTAGCGATATCGCCCTCTGCAAGCGGGTGATCCACCAGATGCGGCACTTCTTTCGCTGGTCCCCAGGCTTCCACGCCGAACTTGCTTTTCAGTTCTCGCACGCCCTCAACGTGGTCCGCGTGGTGGTGCGTAACGAGGATGGCCGCAAGAGTCTTTCCACTAGCGCTCAGCGCCTCGCGCACAGGCTGTGCATCGCCCGGGTCAACGACCGCCGCCAAGTTACTGTCGCTTGGACAAATCAACCAGAAATAGTTGTCCTGGAAAGCAGGGATGGGTGAAATTTCAATCATCTGTTGATCCTAACCCACTGTAGGCCTTACGGAAACGACTGGAGCAAGTATCTGGCGCAACGTGTACCATACGGCCCACACAGTGAGACCACGATATGTCGTCAGCACACACAATTGACCGATGGCAATCAAGCCACCTGGGCAGACATTTTCTTGCCTGTGAACGCGAGGCAGCCGCGCCACATATGGCTGGGATAGCCGGGAACTTTGGCGTGCAGGTAGGTGTCTGGGGCGGCGCATCCGGGTTGTTGGGACCATGCCGTATTCGCAACAAGTGGGTGATAGACATCAATGCCAGCGACAGCACGGGACTTTGCAGTAACCCAGGGCAGTTGGCAGTCGCGTCGGAAGTGCTGGATACGGTTGTCCTGGCGCACGTGCTGGAGCGAGTATCGAATCCGCACAATGTATTGCGCGAAGCACATCGCGTACTGGTCGGTGAAGGCCAACTGGTGGTCTTCGGGTTCAACCCTTGGTCGACCTGGGGACTGCCTTGTTTAATGGGATCCGGAAATTACCCATGGACGGAGAGATTTATTGGCGAAACTCGTTTACGAGACTGGTTGGCATTACTGGATTTTGAAATTACGGGAGTAAAACGATTTTTTTATCGCCCTCCGATCAATAATGAAAAGTTTCTTACTCGATCTCAATTCATTGAGCGAATTGCCGCGCGCTGGCTGCCAATACCGCCCAGTGCATATGTACTTATAACACGCAAGAAGGTCATCGGAATGAATCCCATACCCGTTAACGTTAAGCGAGCGGAATCGCTAGTGAACGGTATGACCGCGCCAACTGCAAGAGTACTTCATTGAATAATGTAACAATATTTACCGACGGGGCGTGCAGGGGTAACCCCGGTCCGGGGGGATGGGGTGCGATACTTACTTGGAATGGCGAAGAAAAAACGCTGTCCGGCGCAGAACCGGAAACTACTAACAATAGAATGGAACTCATGGCTGCAATTATTGCACTCGAGTCACTTAATCGCGATTGCAAAGTTGTGTTGTATACGGATTCGGAATATTTACGCCGTGGTATTACCGAATGGTTGCTGCAATGGAAATCGCGTAGCTGGAAAACTGCATCCCGCAAGCCAGTAAAAAACGTAGATCTCTGGAAAAGGCTAGATAAAGCCGCGTCAACGCATACGATCGATTGGCACTGGGTTAAAGGGCACAGCGGCGACAAGGGGAATGAGTGGGCGGACCAACTTGCGAACGATGCAGTCGACAAGTTGATTGAAGACTAGATAAAACACGGAATTTACTGTGACAGCAGACAAACAGGAAAAAATTGCGGTCATTGGTTTGGGTTACGTTGGTTTACCAGCAGCTATCGCGTTTTCGGAAAAATTTACGGATGTCATTGGCTTTGACACGGATCAGCGCCGAATTCAGGAATTAAATGAAAATATTGATTCCCGTGGTGAGATAGCATCGCAGCAACTTGCAGACGCCAGTGTAAAATTCACCTCGAACCCGGATGATTTGGCAAGTACAAGCTTTTTCGTTGTCGCTGTTCCCACGCCAGTTGATGAGAATCGACAACCTGATTTGACTGCCATACGTGCAGCCTGTGAGTTGTTAGGGCCGCGCCTGTCTAAGGGTGACCTGGTCGTTTTTGAATCTACTGTTTGGCCGGGCGTGACCGAAGAAATATGCGGGCCCGACTTGGCTGCTTCATCCGGGCTCAAACAGGGACGTGATTTCTTTCTTGCGTATTCACCGGAACGGATCAACCCTGGCGATCGAAAGCACCAGTTCCAAAATGTCGTCAAGGTGATCGCGGCCGAAAATGAATCTTCCGCACAGCGTGTCGCCAATATTTATGAACAAGTAGTTAATGCGGGCATCTTCATGGCGCGTTCTATCAAAGTGGCTGAGGCTGCCAAGTTAATAGAGAATACGCAGCGAGACCTGAATATAGCTCTTATGAATGAGTTGGCGATTATTTTTGATCGGCTTGATATTGCTACCGCAGATGTTCTGGCTGCCGCGAAAACCAAATGGAATTTTCTGCCATTCACGCCGGGTCTGGTTGGCGGGCATTGTATCGGCGTTGATCCCTATTATTTGAGTTCCAAGGCGAAGCAGTCTGGACATTACCCGCAGCTGGTACTGACCGCACGGCGTATTAACGACGGTATGAGCAGTTTTATTGCCAACAAACTCGTCAAAATGATGATCGCGGCCGAAGTGCCTGTTAAAGGGGCCAATGTTGCCGTGCTCGGCATTACCTTTAAGGAAAATGTAGCAGACATACGCAATAGCCGCGTTCCTGAAATAATTCGTGAACTTCAGGAATTTGGTATCAACGTTCAAGTGGTAGACCCACATGTGGATCCGGACGACCTGAAGTATCAATATGATATTGCGCTCGTCAGCTTGGCTGAACTTGATCAGCTTGACGGCGTGATTATTACAGTGCCACACGACAGGATCCTTGAAGAACTCGATCATGTGCTGAACCGGCTGAAGGAAAATGGTGTGGTTATCGACGTCAAAACCGCACTGCAACAAAACAGGCTGCCCGTTTCGGTCAAATACTGGAGTTTGTGAATGTGGTTTTCGATCCGGCAGTAATGGAGAGTCTGCGTGATGTGGCCGGAGGAAAGCCGGTTCTAGTTACCGGATGCGCAGGCTTCATCGGCTATTTCACCAGTAAAAATCTCTTGGAAAACGGCATTCACGTTGTCGGGTTGGATAACCTTTCCGATTATTACGATGTCGACCTCAAGAAGCATCGGCTGGAGCAACTTTTTGATCCAAATTTTATATTTCACTGTGTAGATATTTCCGATCAGCAAGCCGTAGCGCGGATTTTCAAAGACGTGGCGCCGCGCCTGGTGATCCATCTTGCCGCCCAGCCAGGTGTAAGGTATTCGTTGATCAACCCACAGGCTTATGGAAAATCTAACCTGGTCGGTAGCTTGAATCTGCTCGAGGCCTGTAGGCAAATTGGAGCCAGGCATTTCGTGTTTGCGTCATCCAGTTCGGTTTACGGCGCGAATACGCAACTCCCGTATTCAGTACACGACAGGGTTGATCAGCCGGTATCGATGTATGCAGCCACCAAAAAGTCCTGTGAATTGATGGCGCATGCTTACAGCCATTTGTATGAAATACCTACCACCGGGCTGCGATTCTTTACCGTGTATGGTCCGTGGGGCAGGCCGGATATGGCTTATTTCAGTTTTACGCGGTCAATTCTTGCCGGCGCTACCATCAAGGTATTTAACCATGGTGACATGCGGCGCGATTTCACATTCATAGACGATATCATCGAAGGGGTGTTGAGGGTTTGTGCAAGACCACCAGTTGTTGATGACAACATCGCACCTTATCGTCTGTACAATATCGGCAATAACCGGCCGGAAAAACTCACGCACCTGATCGAGTTACTTGAACGCCAGTTAGGCAAACAGGCCAAGAAGGAATATCTGCCTATGCAGCCCGGCGATGTGAAAGAGACTTACGCGGACATCAGTGATCTTGAAAAAGAATTCGGCTACCGTCCTTCCACGTCGCTGGAAGACGGTCTGCGGAAATTTGTTGATTGGTATCGGGAATATTACGGGGAGCGTTAGCAATGTTCCGGCAAATTGTGCTTGATACGGAGACCACCGGCCTGGAACCGGAGCTTGGTCATCGTGTTATCGAGATCGGTTGCGTGGAACTGATCAACCGACGTGTAACCCACAAGGTCTTTCAGCAGTATCTAAATCCTGAACGAGACATCGACAAAGCTGCGACGGAGGTTCACGGTATGACGCGGACGGATCTCGCCGAGGAGAAAAAATTTGTAGAAATTGCCAACGAGTTCCTGAACTTTGTTTCCGGCGCTGAACTGATCATTCACAACGCACCGTTCGATGTCGGTTTTATAGATAATGAACTAAAGATTGCGGAGTGCGCGGTCACCAGCATTGAAGAATGTTGCACGGTGACGGACACTTTAGCGCTCGCAAGAAGTTTGCATCCAGGACAGAAAAACAGCCTTGATGCGTTGTGCAGGCGTTATGAAATTGACAATTCACAACGCCAATTGCATGGCGCGTTGTTAGACGCAAACATCCTCGCGGACGTTTACCTCGCCATGACGGGTGGTCAGGCCGCATTGTCACTTGGTGGGCATGGCACGGATCCCACAAACATTGCGACGGGTAGGGCGCATGATCACCGGGCAATAGACGG
>JAZFYH010000146.1:0-2281 GCA_036443475.1 Gammaproteobacteria bacterium
AATGATTTTCCAAGACTTGGTTTGAACGGTTTACGGTGACAATCCAGTCCGCATGCACTACGAGATCAACGGCTTCTGGCATGCTCAATCCGAAATACGATGCGTGGCGCGTTGCGGGAAAAGAATGCTGACCTGGTTATCATCAAACACCTCCCAATTCGTATCTGCCAGGTTCACCAGCAGGTTATCCATCGACTTTCTCCAAGGCCATTCGGCGAGATGCAAGAAGCGATGCGTGTAGAATGACTCAACTATAACAAAGCGATGTTCGAGATCGATGTCTAACAAGCCAAAGAGCAAGATTGAACCCATCAGGTGGCAGGGAGACAGGCTGGAGTTACTCGATCAGCGAAAATTGCCAGCACATGAAACATATTTCACCTGTATTTGTGCCGAGGAGGTTGCCGACGCGATTCGAAATATGGCTGTTCGGGGCGCACCAGCTATAGGGATTGCCGCAGGTTACGGAATCGCGCTTGCCGCTCGCTTGCTAGAGGGACATGACAACGCCGTGCAGGCGTTGGAAAAAGTTGCATTGCGACTTGCCGAGGCCAGGCCGACTGCCATCAATCTGCATTGGGCTCTGGCACGTATGCGGGAGTGCACGCAGCGAACCGGCGGTGATCCCGCTGCGTTGGTTAATGAAGCGATCGCGATACACCAAGAAGACCTGACCCAAAACCTGCGCATGGGAGAGCTGGGCGCTGCTTTGTTGCCCGATGATGCGGTGGTCATGACTCACTGCAATACGGGGGCTTTGGCGACAGGAGGCTACGGCACGGCTTTGGGTGTAATTCGCAGCGCCCATGCCGCCGGCAAAATTCGGCAGGTTTATGCCACCGAAACTCGGCCTTGGCTGCAGGGCGCCAGGCTGACTGCATGGGAGCTTACGCAGGAGGGTATACCGTGCACGCTTATCGTTGATGCGGCAGCTGGCCATGTCATGGCATCACAAGGTGTCGATTGGCTGTTGGTGGGCGCCGACCGGGTGACTGCGGCCGGAGATGTGGCCAACAAGATCGGCACCTATGGTCTGGCTGTCATGGCAGCCGAACATGGGGTAAAGGTCATGGTCGTGGCGCCATCGTCCACATTTGATCTTTCAATCAGTAGTGGCCGTGATATTCCGCTGGAAACAAGACCGGAAAGCGAAATTTGGTCGTGTATCGGGTCTGAATCGCCACCGCAGGGGTTGGTTATTCAAAATCCTGTTTTTGATGTTACCCCAGCAAAAAAAATCGACGCTATCGTGTCCGAATTGGGTATTTTTTCGCCACCGAAAGAGAGCGAAATACGCGCCGTTTTTGATGCCCAAAAATCCTGAAATTCACACAAAAAACAGTCACATAGCAGTGCTTCGAATGCACCTAATGTGGTATCATTTTCTGCTTTATTTCGGGCTTTATTCGGCCCTAGCATCAAGCACCACACAACAGGGACCTGATCTTTTTCATGGCTGAAATCGCCCGGGAAATTTCCCACGTAAACCTCGAAGACGAGATGAAACAGTCGTACCTCGATTACGCCATGAGCGTAATCGTGGGTCGCGCGCTGCCTGACGTTCGAGACGGCCTGAAGCCCGTGCACCGCCGCGTACTGTACGCGATGAAGGTGCTCGGTAATGATTGGAACAAGCCGTATAAGAAGTCGGCGCGTGTTGTCGGCGACGTAATTGGTAAGTATCACCCGCATGGTGATTCGGCGGTATACGACACCATGGTGCGCATGGCGCAGCCGTTTTCTATGCGCTACATGCTAGTCGACGGACAAGGCAACTTCGGGTCCATAGACGGCGATTCACCTGCAGCCATGCGATACACCGAAGTGCGTATGGCAAAAATTGTACACGAAATGCTGGCGGATCTTGAGAAGGAAACCGTTGACTGGGTTCCCAACTACGATGAGTCAGAATCTGAACCGGCTGTCCTGCCAACGCAATTGCCGAATTTGTTGGTCAACGGTTCCTCTGGCATTGCCGTTGGCATGGCAACAAACATTCCGCCACATAACCTCAACGAAATCATTAATGGTTGTGTTGCGTTACTTGAAAACCCTGAGCTAAGCATTCGCGATTTAATGGAATACATTCCCGGCCCGGATTTCCCAACCGCGGGCATCATCAACGGGGCACGTGGTATTCAGGAAGCTTACGCTACCGGACGCGGACGACTTTATGTACGCGCCAAAACAAAGATCGAGGTTGATGAGAAAAGTAGCAAGGAATCGCTAATCGTTATTGAGTTGCCGTACCAGGTTAACAAGGCACGCTTGCTTGAACGCA